>CANHKH010000256.1 GCA_947460165.1 Comamonadaceae bacterium | reverse complement strand
TGCGCCAGCAAGGCCTGCATGTCGGCCACATAAGTCAGGGGCTGGTAGAGGCTGGCCGGGCTGAGCCGGTCGCTGTGGCCGCGGCCGGCCACGTCGGGGCAGACCACGCGCAGGGAGCCGCCCTGAGACTGCGCTTGGGCCAGCAGGGCCTGGGCCAGCACGTCAAAGTCCCGGCCCTGGCGGGTCAGGCCGTGCACGCACAACACCAGGTGAGCGCTGCCAGGGTCTCCCCATTGCCAGTAGCCCATGCGGCGCGGGCCTGGGGTGCTGGGACACAAAACATGGTTCAACTCAGGCTGGCTCATGAAAACGGGGCAGCCTGCGGCAGGCTGGATAATTATGGAAAAGGTGGCAGCGGTTTGCGCCATCCAAGATTTGCCCATTGTGGCCCCAATTTTTTCGGAGAAACCCATGCTCACAGGCAAAACAGCACTCGTCACAGGCTCCACCAGCGGCATAGGCCTGGGCATTGCCAAGGCCTTGGCCGCGCAGGGCGCCAAGGTGGTGCTCAACGGTTTTGGCGATGCGGCTGGCCCGCAAGCAGAGGTGGCCGCGTTTGGCACCGAGGTGGCTTTTCACGGGGCCGACATGAGCCGGCCCGCCGAGATTGAGGACATGATGAAGTTCGCCGCAGACCGCTTTGGCCGGGTGGACATTTTGGTGAACAACGCGGGCATTCAGCACGTGGCCCGGGTGGAGGACTTTCCGGTAGAGCGCTGGGACGCGGTGATCGCCATCAACCTGTCCAGCGCGTTTCACGCCACACGGCTGGCGCTGCCGGCCATGAAGGCGGCCAACTGGGGCCGCATCATCAACATGGCCTCGGTGCACGGCCTGGTGGCCTCGGCCGAAAAAGCGGCTTACGTGGCCGCCAAGCACGGCATTGTGGGCCTGACCAAGGTCACCGCGCTTGAAAACGCCACCACGGGCGTGACCTGCAACGCCATTTGCCCGGGCTGGGTGCTCACGCCTTTGGTGCAAAAACAAGTGGACGCCAAGGCCCTGGCGCTCAATTTGTCCGACGAAGAGGCCAAAAAACTGCTGCTGGGCGAAAAAGAGCCCTCCATGCAGTTCACCACCCCTGAAGAGTTGGGCGCATTGGCGGTGTTCTTTTGCTCCGCCGCGGCCAACAACGTGCGCGGCGTGGCCTGGAACATGGACGGCGGCTGGGCGGCTCAGTGATTCAAACCAGCGCGTGGCGGGCCAGTGCCGCGTGCAACTGGGTGCCAGCCTCGTCGGCCAGCGCGGCCTCGCGCAGCTCCCGCAAGGTGGCCGGTGCCATGGCACCACCGGTGCGCTCGAAGGCCTGCATGACAGCGTCGTAGTTGCGCACCCCGCGCTCGTGGGTGTCGCTGTAGCCTTTGACCAGCCGTTGGCACAAAGCCAGTTCAAGGGCCACTTGAACAGCCAGCCCGGGCGCCGGATGCAGGCCAGCTTCTTGTTTGCTTTTGACCGTGGCGGCGATGCGCTGCAACCAAGCCTGAATGCGCCGGTTTTCTTCGGCATAGCGCAGGGTAGTGCGGCGAAAGCGTTTCATGGCGGCCACGCTGCGCAGCAGCAGGTAGCCGCGCAGCGAGCTGGTTTGGATCACCCGGCCACGCTGGGTCATGCGCTCGACCACGCGGCGCGGCAGGCCAGAATTCATCAACCAGCGGCCCAAGCTGGCGGGCAGGGTTTCACAAATTTCCTGCAAGCGCGGGTGCATGTATTCATTGATGGCCAGCACCTGCCCCTGCTGCACGCTGGCTTCACCGCGGACACGCTCAAACCGGGTGGCCCGGGTCTTGAGCGCGGCCACGCGGGCGGTGTCTTCGTAAGACATCCACAGGGCCAAGTGGCGCGCAGTCTCGCGCAGAAGTTCGTCGGCGCCCTGGCCTGCATGCCCTTGCACCGAGCTTGCCAAGTCGTGCATGCGGTCAAGGTAAAGCCCCGCGTAGTCCAGGTCCTGGTAGTCAATGAGGCGCCTGACGCCTTCGAGCAGCAAGGGCTGCACAGGCAGCGCAAACCCGCTTTGCACGCGCCTCACCAAGGCTCGCACACCCGGGTGGCGGGGCTGCGCCATGGGTGCGACGACCGGCTCGGGGGCTGCAAGGGGCAAGGCCGAGTCCTCAGCGCTGGCGCGTTCAAAGGCACCGGCAAAAGCGCGCAAACTGGGCTTGATGCCGACGCCGCCGCGCTCTATCGTGGCTTCAAACTGAGCCCGCGTGAAGGGCAGAACACCGGCACCCGCCAACGCCCCAAAGAGCACCGCGCTGATCACGCTGCCTGAGGCTTGCGCGGCCTGCTCCATGTCAAAGTGAATAAAGCGCTTAGCGGCCTGGCCGGCGTGCGCGAGCAACTCTTGGCTGTCGACCCGTCCGTCACCCAAGGCGCTTTTTTCGGCAATCGAAAACACACGGTGGGTCGATGCAATCAAGGTGGTGCGGTCGCGGGTGACCAGACCGCGCTGGACCGCCCGCCCCGCCTCCATGAGCTCGGAGGCCAGCACCACGTCCACATCGCCGGGCAGCGGCATGAGCGCCAGCACCGGGGTGGCTTGGTCGGCCTGGGCTTGGGCCTGCGAGTAGAGCTCGACGTAGTAAATGGTGGCGCCTGTGCGCTGGGCCACGCCGGGCACGGAGGTGGTCTGCGCCAGGTAGCCGCTGGCTTCGCCCAGATCGACGATCCAGTCGGCCAGCACGCCGCCGCCCTCGCCCCCCATGGCGAGGATGGCAATTTTGATGACTTGGTTCGATGCGGTCATGGTTTAAAACGCGTAGGCGTCGCGGCGCTTGGCCTCGGCGCGCTGCAGCCAGCCGATCACGGCGCGGCGCAGGCCTTCGCGCAAGCGGTCCCAGCGGTTGGGGTTGCTGACGATTTGGGCCTTGTAAAAAGATGGGCAGAGCACGGCTGCGTGCGAGACTTCACCGCACACGCCGCAGCCCACACAGCTGTCCAGCACGGTGGCCACCGGGTCGGTGCGCAGCGGGTCCGGGTTGGGCTTGATGGACAGGGAAGGACAACCCGACAGGCGAATGCAGGAGTGGTCGCCCGTGCAGGTGTCGGCATCGACGCCGAACTTTTCGCGCACCGTGCGCTTGCCATCGGCAATGGCTTTGCGCACCAGCGGCTTTTCGCGGCGCTGGCGATTAAGCATGCATTCAGACTGGGCGATCAAGACCTTGGGGCCCTTGTCGGTGCTGGTCAGCGCGTCTCGCAAGGCCTCGCGCATGGCGCCCACGTCATAGGTGTGGCGCACCACCTTGACCCACTTCACGCCCACCCCGCGCACGGCGCGCTCGATCTCGTGCCCGGTGCTGCGCGTGGCATTGAGCGCCTGGGACGACGGGATGTCCTGCCCGCCCGTGGCCGAGGTGTAGTTGTTGTCCACCACGATGGTGAGGTTGTCGCTCTTGTTGAAGACGGCGTTGGCAACGCCGCTGGTCAGGCCGTTGTGCCAAAAGCCGCCATCGCCCATCATCGAGATGGCGCGCTTGCCGGCCACGGCATTCAAGGCCGAGGAACCGGCGCCGCCCAGGCCGTAACCCATGGTGGTGTTGCCAATGTGAAATGGCGGCAAGATAGAAAACAGGTGGCAGCCAATGTCGGCGCTGACATGGTGCGCACCCAACTCGCGCTCGACCAGCTTCATAGCGCTGAAGATAGGGCGTTCGGGGCAGCCGGTGCAAAAGCCGGGAGGTCGTGCGTGCACGTTGTCGGCCAGGGGACGGGCGGGTTCGGGCAAGCGGACCAGCGCACCGGAGGGGGCTTCAGGCAGCGCGGGCGCCAAGCTCGGCTGCAAGCGCTCGTAGCGCTCTAAAAACGTGCGGGCGCCACGCAACACGACTGCGGCGGTGTATTCGCCGGCCACGGGCAGCATGTCCTTGCCGTGCAAAGCGGTGGCTGAACCTGCGCGCAGCAAAATGCTGGCCAGGTTCTGCTCCACAAAATTGGGTTGGCCTTCTTCCACCAGCAGCACAGCGCGCTTGCCCTGGCAAAAACGCAGCACCTCGCTGTCGATGACGGGGTAAGCCACGTTCATCACATAAAGCGGAATCTGGCTCTTGCCGTAAACGTCGGCCAGACCGAGTCGCTCCAAGGCGCGTACCAGCGTGTTGTAGCAACCGCCTTGCACGATGATGCCGACGTCGTCGGCATCGGCTGCAAAAAATTCGTTGAGTTGGCGCTCTTCAATAAAGCGCACAGCGGCGGGCCAGCGGTCCCTGACCTTTTCTTGCTCATGCACAAAGCTCGCTGGCGGCAGCACGATGCGGCTGACATCGCGCTGCGGGTTTTCCATCGCGTCCTTGAGCATGAAGCTCGCACGCTGGTTGTCAGAGGCCGTGAAATGCCCGTGCACATGACAGGCCCGTATGCGCAACTGCAGCATCACAGGGGTGTGGCTGGCCTCAGACAGCTCAAAGCCCTGCTTGACGGCCGCCACAATGCTGGGCAGGTTGGGGCGCGGGTCCAGCAGCCACATTTGCGACTTCATGGCAAAGGCGTGGCTGCGCTCTTGCATGATGGACGAGCCTTCGCCGTAGTCCTCGCCCACGATGATCAATGCCCCGCCAGTGACACCGCCCGAGGCCAGGTTGGCCAGCGCGTCGGACGCCACGTTGGTGCCCACGGTGGCCTTGAAGGTCACCGCCCCACGCAGCGGGTAATTGACCGAGGCCGCCAGCGTCGCGGCCGCGGTGGCCTCACTGGCGCTGTTTTCAAAGCGGATGCCCTGCTCGGACAGAATGTCTTGGGCATCGGCCAAGACATCCATCAGGTGCGAGATGGGCGCGCCCTGGTAACCGGCCACGTAGGAGACACCGGACTCCAGCAAGGCCTTGGTCACGGCCAAGATGCCCTCCCCCCGGAATTCTTCGCCTGCGCCCAGGCGGAGTTTTTTTACTTCATTGACAAATGAACGTTCAGCCATGGGCCCTCACCATTTGAATCTAAAGAATTGGGGTTCTGCAGGATTGCACCAGGCTCCCATTGGAAACCGAATTTTTCAATCACTGCTTTGTCTTGCAATTTACGCCTGAGCACCCCATCCAGCAAATAGATTGTTCGAATCAGCCATATCGGTTTGGTCAATAATTCGGGTTTACCCATAACCCGGCGGCAGGAACCCCACGCATGAACTTTCGCCAGCTCGATCTGAACCTGCTCAGGGTCTTGACAGCGATTCATCGCACGGGCTCGGTCACGCTGGCGGGCAAGAGTTTGTCCCTGTCGCAGCCAGCCACCAGCAATGCCTTGGCCAGGCTGCGGGGATTTTTCGCAGACGAGTTGTTTGTGCGCACGCCCTCAGGGCTCAAGCCCACGCGCCTGTGCGAGCAGCTGGCGCCCGCCGTCATGACCCAGTTGCTGGCGCTGGAAACCCTGATCACCGGCCACGAGGAGTTCACGCCGGCCAGCAGCACCATGCACTGGCGCTTGTCGCTGTCCGACCTGGGC
>CANHKH010000255.1 GCA_947460165.1 Comamonadaceae bacterium | reverse complement strand
GTTACCCAGGGTCCAATGTGTTGTCATGGGTGGGATGGCACAGACCGTGGTTCTTGTGCGGTGTTTAAACCACGATGTCCGCGGCCAAGGGAGCGAGGTCTGACAGGTGCGACCAAGGTTGGCGAGGCAGCACCACAGGCGAGTGGGCCACGGCGTTGCGCACGTAAATGCGGTCCAGCTGCAGCAGCGGCATGCGCGCCGGAAAAGTGCGCGCAGGCCGGCCCTGGGCTTTGACAAACACCTCGTGCAGGCCCGCGCCTTTTTCCAGCAACCCGTTGGCGCTGCGTCGCCAGTCGTTGAAGTCGCCGGCCACCACCACAGGCGCGTCGCTGGGCAGGTCTTGCCTGACCATGCGGCACAGCATGTTCATTTGCAAGCGGCGGTGGGCTTCGAGCAGGCCCAGGTGCACGCAAAAGGCATGTACGTTGCCCCGCCCCTCGGGCAGCGCCAACACGCAGTGAAGCAGGCCGCGCCGCTCGGGGCCGCGGATGGAGATGTCGCGGTTTTCGGTGTGCGTGATGGGGAACTTGGACAGCACGGCATTGCCGTGGTGGCCGTCGGTGTAGACCGCGTTGCGGCCATAGGCGTACTGGGGCCAAATGCTGTCGGCCAAAAATTCGTAATGCGGCGCCTCGGGGTAGTTGTCCCAGCGCCCGGGGTGGGTGGTGTGCTTGCCCGCCACCTCTTGCAGGAACACCACATCGGCGCCCACCTGGCGCACGGCCTCGCGCAGTTCATGGAGCATGAATTTGCGGTTGAACACAGTGAAGCCTTTGTGGATGTTCACGGTCAAGACCTTGAAGCAAAAGTCAGCTGAAGGAGACGCGGCATGGCCCAAGCGGACGGGCTTGAGGGCCAGGGCCTGGCCAGTTTTGTCTTTGCGCGGGACGAGCATGGATGTGGTGTGCGGTGCGGCTGTGAAGGGCTGCGGTGATGCCTTGCTTGTAGCGCACAAAGAGCGTCAAGCCGTGTAGGACCATGAGCAGCGTGTGGTGGCAGGTGATCGCCAAAGCCCGCTCAGGCGGTTTATTGCTGCTTGCCAAGCGCCTTGTGATGCACCTGACAGAGCGCTTTCCTATACTGCTTCCATTCACTCACAAGGACTTGAACAATGCTGTACCTGTTGGCTGGTTTGCTGGTTTTTTTGGGTGTTCACTCCCTGCGCATCTTCGCCGATGGTTGGCGAGCGCAACGGATAGAGCAGATCGGGCCGTTGGCCTGGAAGGGGCTGTACAGCGTGCTCTCGCTGGCCGGCTTTGTGCTGCTGGTGTGGGGCTGGGGCATGGCCAGGCAAGCGCCTGTGGTGCTGTGGCAGCCGCCTGTGGGCATGCGTCACGCCGCCTCGCTGCTGACCTTGCTGGCTTTTGTGCTGTTGGCCGCCGCCTATGTGCCGGGCAATGCCATCAAGGCGCGCTTTCACCACCCCATGGTGCTGGGCGTCAAGACCTGGGCCTTGGCGCACCTGCTCTCCAATGGGAATGCAGCCCATGTGCTGCTTTTTGGCTCGTTTTTGGCCTGGGGTGTGCTGCTGTTCATCACCTCGCGCCGGCGTGACCGCCGCGAGGCCACGGTGTATGCCCCTGGGCGTCTGGGGCCGACGCTGGTGACCGTGGCCGTGGGTGTGGCTGCTTGGGCCTTGTTTGCGTTCAAGCTCCATGGCCTGTGGATAGGCGTGAGGCCTTTTGGCGGCGCCATGTGAGGCTTGCGCCTGTCGTGAACGCACGGGGCCTTGAGGGGCCCCGTGGTGTGTGCAAGCCTGGGCTCAAGCAGACCCCAGGCGTGCAAGCAGCTTCAACCCCGACCGCCAGCGCCGTGCTTGCCATGTCCGTGACTGTGCGCTTGCATCATGCGGGCGGTTTCCGCGTCAAAGACTTTTTGTTGCTCAGGCGTGAGCGCGGCGTACAAGGCCCGGGTGGCTTGGTCGCGGCGGTCCATGAAGGCGTTTCTCGCGGTTTGGTGTTCTGCGCGCATGGCCTTCATGCGTTCTAAGCGCTCGGGCGTGTTCAGCTGCGCCAGGTTTTGGCTCGCGCCTGGCGGGGGCGTGTGGGTGGGTCGCGTTTGCAGCACCCCTGTGAACCCGGCCCAGGCCGCCTCTTGCGTGGGCGCGAGTTGCAGCTTGGCTTTGAGCTCTTGCAGGTGCTTGGCCTGGCGGGCTTGCATGCGTTCGTGCATGCCTTCGTGAGGCCCCTGGTGCATGCCGTGGCCCGCTTGTGCGGTGGGCAGGGGGGTGTTGCTTGTGGTCTGGGCCTGGGCCAATAAGCTGGCCGTGCCCAGCAGCAGCAGCAAGCTGTGGCGGCGAAAAGAAAAAGTGCTTCGTGCGGTCATGGTCTGGTCCTTGGGTGTCGGCCAACCCTTGCTGGCCGTGCTTTCAGTGTCTGCCGCCCCTGTGTCTGGCACATGCGGCTGTGTTGAGCGCTTGTAAAGAGGGGGTGAAGTTTTCAGCCTAAATCCGGCCGAGCAAGCCCAGCGACTCCCAGTGCCTGACCCTCTTGGTCGACACACCCGATGGCTCGGCCGCCTGGCCGATGTTCACCGGGGCATGGCCAGCCGCACAAACGTCAGGCAAGGGCGTAGCCCTCGCTGGTGATGGCCTGGGCCAAGGCCTGGCGGGTGAGATCGCTTTGCACCTGGACTTGCCCGGCGCTGCGGTCTATGTGCACCTGGGCTTGCGGGTCCAGGGCGTGGATGGCTTGGGTGATGGCCCGCTCGCAATGGCCGCAGCTCATGCCGGTGACGGTGAAATGCTGGTTCATCAATGACTTTACAAGGTGTGGAAATGGCACAGTTTCAAGCTTGCCACCATGGCAAGGTCAAGGCAAGAGCAAATCACGGTCCAGGCGGGCGCCTTTGACCCACATCAACGCGCGCTCAAAAGCCTTGACCCTGACCCGGTGTCAAGGTTTAAGCTGGCCCTGATGAACCTCAACGCCCCAGCTGCGCCACCTGACGAGCTCACCTTGGACGTGGGCGTGGACGGCATGACCTGCGCGTCATGCGTGATGCGGGTGGAGCGGGCCATTCAAAAAGTGCCTGGCGTGCATTCAGCCAGCGTGAACCTGGCCACCGAGTCGGCCCGCGTGCGCATGCAGCCTTCTGTGGATGGCGCGGCCTTGGTGCGCCGGGCGGTGCGCGAAGCGGGTTATGGCGTGCGCGAGCAAGCCTTGGCCGGCGACGTGGCCCCGGCTTCGGCCTGGGCCGGCTTTGGGCCGGTGGCCTGGGGCTTGGCCTTGTCTTTGCCTTTGGTTTTGCCCATGCTGGCCGCCCCGCTGGGTGTGCATGCGATGCTGCCGGCCTGGCTGCAGTTTGCGCTGGCCACGCCGGTGCAGTTTGTCTTGGGCGCGCACTTTTACCGGGGCGGCTGGCATGCGCTCAAGGCGGGCACGGGCAACATGGACCTGCTGGTGGCGGTGGGCACCTCGGCCGCTTGGGGCTTGTCGGTGTGGCTGTGGCTGACGGCCGAGCCGGGGCAGCAGCTCCACCTTTACTTTGAGGCCTCGGCCGTGGTCATCACCCTGGTGATGCTGGGCAAGTGGCTGGAGCTGCGCGCCAAACGGCAAACCACCTCGGCCATACGCGCTTTGCACGCGCTGCGCCCGCCGCTGGCGCATGTGGTGCTCAAGTCAGGTGAGACGGCCGATGTGCCGGTGGCCGAGGTCTTGCGTGGCGATGTGGTGGTGGTGATGCCTGGCGAGCGCGTGCCGGTGGACGGCGAGCTCATGGAGGGCCACACACAGGTGGACGAGTCCATGCTCACCGGCGAGCCCCTGCCCGTGGCCAAGGCGCCAGGCGCGCCCCTCACGGGCGGCAGCATCAACGGCGACGGCCAAGTGCGCCTGCGCGTGACGGCCGTCGGCGCGGCCACGGTGCTGGCCCGCATCATTGGCCTGGTGGAAGACGCGCAGGCCGCCAAGGCGCCGATTCAGCGCCTGGTGGACCAGGTCTCGGCGGTGTTTGTGCCTGTGGTCATGCTGGTGGCGCTGGCCACGCTCTTGGGCTGGTGGTGGGCCGGCCAGCCGGTGGAGCTGGCGCTCATTCGCGCGGTGGCGGTGCTGGTGATTGCCTGCCCCTGCGCGCTGGGCCTGGCCACGCCGGTGGCCATCATGGCGGGCACCGGGGTGGCGGCGCGCCACGGCATCCTCATCAAAGACGCGCAGGCGCTGGAGTTGGCCCACCAGGCGCGCGTGGTGGCTTTTGACAAGACGGGCACGCTCACCGTGGGCAGGCCGCGCTTGGTGGCGTTTGAGGTGCTGGCTGACGCGGCGCAGACTCAGGATGCGGCGGCTGCAGACGCTTTGGCCGTGGCGGCCAGCTTGCAAAGCGGCAGCGAACACCCCTTGGCCCGCGCGGTGGTGAATGCCGCCCGCGAGCAAGGCCTGAGCGTGAACGCGGCGCAATCCCTCCAGGCCGTGCCTGGGCGCGGCTTGCAGGGACAGGTGGATGGCCACAGCTGCGCCATTGCCAGCCTGGCCTGGCTGCAAGAGCTCGGTGTGCCGCTGGGTGATTTGCAGCTTGCCGCCGAGCAGCAACAAGCGCAAGGTGCCACGGTGTCTGTGCTGCTCAGGCAAGCGGAGGCCTGGGCAGGCGCCACGGCGCCAGCCCAGATGCAGGTGATGGCCTTGATGGCCTTTGCCGACCAGCCCAAGCCCGAGGCCCAAGCCGCCCTGGCGGCCTTGCGTGCACGTGGCCTGCAGCTGTGCATGATCTCGGGCGACAACCGCGCGGCGGCTCTCGCCATGGGCCAGCGCATGGGGCTGGCGCCCGAGGAGGTGATGGCCGAGGTGCTGCCGGGCCAAAAGGCCGAGCGCGTGGCCGAGCTCAAGGCCAGCTTGCACGGCCACGGCGCGGTGGTGATGGTGGGTGACGGTGTGAACGACGCGCCGGCTCTTGCGGCCGCCGATGTGGGCATGGCCATGGGCACAGGCACCGATGTGGCCATGCACGCAGCGGGCGTGACGCTGATGCGCGGCGACCTGGCTTTGGTGGCGGCTGCGCTGGACATTTCCCACCGCACCGTGATGAAGATCAGGCAAAACCTGTTTTGGGCCTTTGCCTACAACGTGGCCGGCATCCCGCTGGCCGCGCTGGGCTACCTCAACCCCATGGTGGCGGGCGCAGCCATGGCGCTGTCCAGCGTGAGCGTGATGGCCAATGCGCTCTTGCTCAAGCGCTGGCAGCCCCAGGCCCGCGACTGAACCCAGAGGCTGGCGAGGCAGGGCTGGGCAGGCCTGGCTGTGCCAAGCCTGCCTGCCTGCTTAGGCCGGCTCAGGCTTATTCGGCTTTGGCGCCCGACTTTTTCAAATACTCGGCCGTGCGCACGGTCTCGGTGCGCATGAGCGCACTCATTTGCTCGGGCGTGCCACCCATGGCCGACATGCCCTGGCTGGTCATTTGCTTTTCCACAAAGTCGCGGTCGGCCAAGATGGTGTTGATGGTCGCGTTGAGCTTGTCCACCACGTCTTTGGG
>CANHKH010000254.1 GCA_947460165.1 Comamonadaceae bacterium | reverse complement strand
GCAGCTGGTGAAGACCACCGACTGCGGCGCGGCCACCTGGCGCAGCAGCCAGCCGGGCCAAGTGCACTGCCTGCGTGAGCAAGACCGCCGTTATTGGCACCACCGTGGTGCATCCGCGCCGGCGCGCTAGTCCAGCCCCCTGCCTGGCGCGCTCAGATCAGGTGAAACAGCCCCATGCCCCCCAGGCAGGCCCGCATGTTCAATTGGCAAGCTCCTTGCTAAGCTTGTTGACAATCAGAGTCTTCACAGTCGAGGACCATCCCGCGGAGAACCGAGTTCATGAGCAGCCCCCACTTTGATGAAATGCACGACGGCCGCCAACAGGTGCGCCCGCATTACCAGAGCTACCAGCGCTGGCTGGCCCAACAGGCCGACCAGGCCATGCAGGCCCGCCGCGAAGAGGCTGAAATGATTTTTCGCCGCGTGGGCATCACCTTTGCGGTCTATGGCGCCAAAGACGAGGAGGGCGCGGGCACCGAGCGCTTGATCCCCTTTGACCTGATTCCCCGCATCATCCCCGCCCAGGAGTGGGCCACCATGGAAGCCGGGCTGGTGCAGCGCGTCACCGCGCTCAACCGCTTTGTCCATGACGTTTACCACGACCAAGACATCTTGCGTGCCGGCGTGGTGCCGGCCGAGCAGGTGCTGCACAACGCGCAGTTCAGGCCAGAGATGATGGGCCTGAAGGTGCCCGGCGACATTTACTCGCACATCAGCGGCATAGACATCGTGCGCGCCCCCAACGCCCAAGGCGAGGGCGAGTACTACGTGCTGGAAGACAACCTGCGCGTGCCCTCTGGCGTGAGCTACATGCTGGAAGACCGCAAAATGATGATGCGGCTGTTCCCCGAGTTGTTTGCCAAAAACCGGGTGGCGCCCGTGGCCCATTACCCCGACCTGCTGCTCGAAACCCTGCGCGCCATGGCCCCAGCCGGCCTGAGCGAGCCCCGCGTGGTGGTGCTCACGCCCGGCATGTACAACTCGGCCTACTTTGAGCACGCTTTTTTGGCTCAGCAAATGGGCGTGGAACTGGTGGAGGGCCAAGACCTGTTCATGAAGGACGATGTCATCTACACCCGCACCACGCGCGGGCCGCGCCGGGTGGACGTGATTTACCGCCGGGTGGACGACGACTTTCTAGACCCCGAGGCCTTCAGGCCGCAGTCCACCCTGGGCTGCGCCGGCCTGCTCAAGGCCTATCGAGCAGGCAATGTGGCGGTGTGCAACGCCATAGGCACGGGGGTGGCAGACGACAAGTCCATCTACCCCTACGTGCCCCAGATGATTGAGTTTTACCTGGGCGAAAAACCCATTCTCAAGAACGTGCCCACCTACCAGTGCCGCCAGGCCAAGGACCTGCAGTACACCTTGGCCCACCTCCAAGACCTGGTGGTCAAAGAGGTGCATGGCGCGGGCGGCTACGGCATGCTGGTGGGGCCGGCCGCCAGCCAGGCTGAAATTGACAATTTCCGCCAAGCCTTGCTGGCCAACCCCGCAGGCTACATTGCCCAGCCCACGCTCAGCTTGTCCACCTGCCCCACCTATGTAGAAAGCGGTATTGCACCGCGCCACATTGACTTGCGGCCCTTTGTGCTGTCGGGCAAGCAGGTGCAAATGGTGCCGGGCGGGCTGACGCGGGTGGCGCTGCAAGACGGCTCGCTGGTGGTCAACTCCTCGCAAGGCGGCGGCACCAAAGACACCTGGATTTTGGAGGCCGACGCGGCCCAGTCAGCCAAACCCCGCTCAACCCCGCTGGTGAAGACCGACGCCGACCTGCTCAAGGCGCTGGCCGGTGGCCTGAACTGAGCAAGCCTTCCCACACAATAGAAAGAGCTGCATGCTGTCCAGGACCGCCGACCATCTGTTTTGGATGTCCCGCTACACCGAGCGCGCCGAGAACACCGCGCGCATGCTGGACGTCAACTACCAAACCTCCTTGCTGCCCCAGTCGGCAGACGCCACGCTGGCGGGCTGGCAGGGGCTGCTGTCCATCAGCGAGCTCACGCCTTTTTATGCAGCCAAGCACGGCCAAGACGTGGCGCCTCGGGCGGTGATGGACTTCATGGTCCGCGACGAGCAAAACCCGTCGAGCATCATCTCGTGCCTGCGGGCTGCCCGCGAAAACGCCCGCGCCGTGCGCGGCACGCTCACCACAGAAGTGTGGGAAACCCAGAACCAAACCTACTTGGAGGTGGTTCGCATGCTCCAAGGCGGCGCGCTAGAGCGCGATGCAGGCAGCTTTTTTGAATGGGTCAAGTTCCGCTCGCACCTCTCGCGCGGTGTCACCGTGGGCACCATGCTGCAAGACGAGGCGCTGAACTTTTTGCGCCTGGGCACTTTTTTAGAGCGCGCCGACAACACGGCCCGGCTGATTGACGTCAAGTTTCACGCCGCCGAATCAGAATTTGTGGGTGTGGACAGCGAGAAAGACCAAGACTTTGACTTCTACCATTGGAGCGCCATTTTGCGCAGCGTCTCGGCTTTTGAGGTCTACCGCAAGGTCTACCGCGACGTGATTCGGCCCGAGCGCGTGGCCGAACTGCTGATTTTGCGGGCCGACATGCCGCGCTCCCTGCTCGGCTGCATGAACGAGGTCATGAGCAACTTGAGCTTGCTGGCCAGCCGGCCAGACAGCGAGTCCAAACGCCAGGCCGGCAAGCTGCGCTCAGACCTGGAGTTCGCCCGCATTGACGAGATTTTGGCCACCGGCCTGCACGCGTTTTTGACCCAGTTTTTAGACCGTGTCAACGACATAGGCGCCCACATCAGCCGGGAGTTTTTGATGCCGGCTTGATGGGGTGCAGGCCTGGAGCCAGGGGTTTTAACGCCCCAACCAACGCCAGCGGCTGGCTTCTTGGTGGTAGCTGGTGTCTATGTAAGCTTGCACGGGCTGCAGCTTTTTGATGGGCTTGCCGTATTTTTCACGCAGTTGCACGGCCGTTTCCACGCCTTTGACTGTGATGGCAGCGTCCCGTGTGAAGCCATTTTTAGGGTCCAGCAAAATGCCATACGAGGTTTCAGCGCTTTGGCGGGTGGCGCCATTGACGTTTTTCATGAAAATGGCAATGGCCGCTTCTTTGTTGCGCGGGTCGTACATCCAGTCCAGCGCATCGCGCCAGCCACGGATGTAACCCACCATGGCGGGCCGGTTGTTGCGGGCCCAGGTCTCGCGAACGCCGGCCACCAAGCCTTGGTACTCGCCCAGTGCGGCCGAGGCGTCGCTGATGACATTGGCGCCGCGCTCCTTGGCCAGCACGTCAAAAGGCGCAATCAGCATGGTGCCCGCGTGCTTGCCGGCCACCAAGTCGTTGTAGCGGGCCAGCACGCCGCCGGCGGTCACCACCGTGTAGTCGCGGTTGAGCTGCAGGTTGTTGCGCTCGAGCACCTCCAACAGCACAAAGGCGTAACCCGTGGTCAGCGCGTCCACTGACAGCTCCTGGCCCTTGAGCTGGGCAAAGCTGTTGATGCCTTTGCGCGTGCCCAAGCGCAAAAAGCCATTGTCTGAACCCATTACCGCAATCAGGCCGCTGCCGTCCACCGGGGCCGCGCCTTGGCCTTCACGGTAGGCCAGCAGGTTGTCCACGGCCGTCATGGCAATTTCAAAATGGCCATTGATCAGGCCCGTCAGCTGCTCGCGCGAGTTGGGCGTGTTGATGGTTTGCACCACCACCCCTTGCTTGGCAAAAAAGCCTTGCTCCTGGGCCACCCAAATGGGCCAGTTAAAGCCCCCTGGAAAGATATTGACTTTCAAGGTCTGTGGGGCGGCGGGCGCGCTGACCGACGAGGGCAGGGAGGCGCAACCCGTCATCAGGGCGACCGTGGCCACCGACAGGGCGATCTTTAAAAACTTCATGGCAAGCTTCCTTGGGAATCTGTGGTTCTAAAAAATGGCGGACTCGCAGCGCGCAAAGCCGCCGCAGTGTTTTCCGCGCCTGCAAGGGTTGCAGCCCATGCACCGGGTGGCAAGAGGGAGAGCCTGAGGAATTGCGCTCATGGGCGGAAAACACATTTCCGTCTTGTGCAGGCCTAAGCCCAGGCCGGGCTGCGGGGCGAAGCGCCCCAAGCGCCTCAAAGCCAGCGGCTGTGGGGTGGGCTTGAGGGTTTTTGCCAGGACAATTCGTTCTTTTGATGCACCCACACCCACCCAGCCTTGTGAAGCCCCTGATGAACGATGCCCCAATGCCCCAGCTTGACGCCGGCCAACTCCAGCGCCTGGCGCAAACCCCACCCAGCCAGTGCCAATGCGCCCTGCGTGCCTGCCTGGGCTGGGACAGCGTGAGCAACGAGCGCTGGCCCGAGCAGCACATGCGCGGTGCAGGCACCTTGCGCCAGCCCCTGCCCGAGGGGCAAACCGAAGCCAGCTTTGAGGAATACCACCCCCAGGGCACACGCTACGACTCCCCCCAAGCGCCCATCGCGCTGGACTTTTTCCCCTTCAACCGCTGCGATGTCTACACCTGCACCCGCTGCGGCTGCGCGGCCTTGAAATACACCGAGTTTGGGGGGTATTACGTGGACCACCGCGTGCGCTTGGTGGACGCGCAGTGGGTGGTGGGTTGAGCCAAGCGGGGCTTGGCGAATCATCTCCATGTGGTCTGTCGGTGTCAGCTGCTGACCAGGCGCTTAGTCAGTTTTGGCAGACCCAGACGCATAAAGCGGCCCGAAGGCTGTTTGACGGTCTGATCATTTGGTCTAAGCTCAGGCTTCGCTGGTTGTGAAAGGGCGTTTGCCTTTCAACAGGCGTTAGATTGCTTGGCAAGTTTGACCACTGCGCTGCTTCGATACATCAAGACCTGAGACATTTCATGAAACCCATCACTGACCCATCCATGCACTCTATCGACAGCTTGACCAAGGTCCCGCTCACTCGCCGCACCCTGCTTGGCGCAGCTTCTGCGGTCGCGGTGGCTGGGAGTTTTCCCGCGACCTTGCAGGCGCAGCCCACCTATCCGAGCAAGGCCATCACGCTGATTGTCCCCAACCCGCCCGGTGGCAACACAGACATTTTGGCCCGTATTTTTTCGGTGCCGCTGGCCAAAACGCTTGGTCAGTCTGTGGTCGTGGAAAACCGTGCAGGTGCTGGCGGTGTGATCGGGATGACGGCCGCTGCCCGTGCACTTGCCGATGGCCACACCATCGGGCTTGGCAATCTGAGCGACCTTGTCGTCAGCCGCTACGCTCAGCCTAACGTCCCGTACGACCCTGCCAAAGACTTTATCGCTGTGTCAACCTTGGCCAAAGTGTCTATCGTTGTGACCGCGCTGCCTACTTTTCCGGCCAAGTCGTTCCAAGAGTTTTTGGCGCTGGCCAAGGCCAACCCGGGCAAGTACAAGTGCGGTACCGCTGGCAATGGCACCATGGGACACCTGTGTCTTGAAGCCTTGCAGGCAGCGGCGGGGCTTGACATCGCTCACGTGCCTTACCGCGGTGGTGCACCAGCGCTCAATGACTTGCTCGGTGGCCATATCG
>CANHKH010000253.1 GCA_947460165.1 Comamonadaceae bacterium | reverse complement strand
GGGTGTAGGCAAAGGGACCTGGGTCTGGGCAATTGGATGCGGCGGCCTTGGCAGGCTTGGCCTCTTTGCTCGCCTTGGCCTCCTTGCCAGGCTTGACCTCGGCTGCCGCCTTGGCCCCAGGCTCGGCAGTGCCTGCGGTCTTGCGGTAATGGGCGGCCGCACGGTCTTGGGCGTTGCACAACTGGAAACCGTCCACCTTGCCTTGCCAAGCGGCCTTGGCGGCGGCTTCGGCCGCTTTGGCCTTGGCAGCGTCATCGAGGGCGGGGAGTTTGGCCAGCGCCAGGCTGGGCGCCAGGGCCATCATCAATGCAAGAGTCAACTTGTTCATGGCGTTTCTTTCTTCAAGCGGCGCGAGCGCGGCCAGCCGAGTTCTCACTGGCGGGGTGCCCGCTGCGTTGTGCGGCAATCTTGCCTGCCTTCACATCGTCATACCAGTATTCATGGTGTTCTTTGGCCCAGGTCTCGTCCACATAGCCCTCGCGCATGGCCGAGTAAGCGCCCCGCATGCCCAGGGTGCCCATGTAAATATGGCCCAGAAACAAGGCCATCATCAGCAGCGTGGCCACGGCGTGCACCATGTGGGCCACCTGCATGGTGGCGCGCTCGTAGAGCAAGCCAGGGATGAGCATGTCCAGCACCAAACCCGAGGCGGTGACGATGAGGCCCAGGAAAAACACACCCGACCAAAAAAGGATTTTTTCTCCCGCATTGAAGCGGTGTGAAGGAACTTCCTTGCCGCCAAACATGCCGCCGCCGCGCAGCAGCCACATGAGGTCGCCCCGGCCGGGAAAGTTGTCTTTGACAAAGGTGAAAAACACAATCACCAACGAGACCACAAACAGCGGACCCACAAAGTTGTGCACGTTCTTGAGCGCGTAGGTGAGCCAGCCGTACAAGGTTCCACCCATGACGGGCAGCAAAAAGTACTTGCCAAAGGCGATGATGAGGCCAGACACCGCCAGTGCCACAAACGCAATGGCATTGCTCCAGTGGGCCGCACGCTCAAAGGGCGTGAAACGCTCTATCTTGCGCCCGGTCTCTTTGCCGTGCAACTCGATGGTGCCCTTGGTCCAGTAAAAAATGGCCAGCGCCAGCAGCGCAATGCTCAACAGCGCCGCACCGTAGGGAATGATCCACTGGTTGCGCACCTGGCGCCAGGCCTCGCCAGCCGTGGTCAGGCGCGAGCCGGGGTACTGCACAAAGGGCTGAACCAGCACACCGGCCTCAGGCGCATCGGCCTTGGGGTAGCTGGTGTAGCCCTCGCTGCCAGCCCCCACGGCGCGCCACATGGGGGCGTTGTTGCCGGGTTGCACCTTGTCGCGCTCGGCATTGGACTGATTGAGGTAGCCCGGGTCTTGGCTGGCCTCGGGTTTGACGTCCATGATGTTTTGGCCCTGGATGCCTGGCATGGCAGCAGGGGCAGGCGAGGCTGATTTGTCTTGGGCCACGGCCGCCCCAAAGCTGCAAGCCAACACACTGGCCATGCCAGCGGCCATCAGCCCACGCCTGAGCCGAGTCAAAGCGTCATTCAGACTTGACATAGTCGTTTTGCCCCTGGGTACGGGTCTTGAGGTGCTGCTCCCAGCTGGTGGCGTCACCCGCCTTCCAGCCTGCTGCGCTGAAGTTCGAGCCCGTGCCCTTGTACGCAGGCACATCCGAGCGGTTGCCCAAGGTTTGCTGTTTTTCGCCGCAGGCCACCAAACCCGCGGCCAGGACGAGCATGCACCACACTGGCTTCATGACTTACCCCCTTTGGCAGGCTGGCCGGCTTGCTTGGTGGCGTAGGCCGTGCCCCAGCCCCAGACCTCGGCGCCCGTGCCGCGCTTGACCACACGGGTGCGGAAAATATCGGCCACCATGTCGCCGTCGCCGGCCAGCAAGGCCTTGGTCGAGCACATTTCAGCGCAGGCGGGCAGCTTGCCTTCGGCCAAGCGGTTGCGGCCGTATTTTTCAAACTCGGCCTGCGAGCCGTTCTCTTCCGGGCCGCCCGCGCAAAAAGTGCATTTGTCCATTTTGCCGCGCGCACCAAACGTGCCTTTGGAGGGGAACTGGGGTGCACCAAAGGGGCAGGCGTAGCTGCAGTAGCCGCAACCTATGCACACGTCTTTGTCGTGCAGCACCACGCCTTCGTCGGTTTTGTAAAAGCAGTTGACTGGGCAGACCGCCATGCAGGGCGCGTCAGAGCAGTGCATGCAGGCCACCGAGAGCGAGCGCTCGCCGGGCACGCCGTCGTTGAGCGTGACCACGCGGCGGCGGTTCACGCCCCAGGGCACCTCGTGCTCGTTCTTGCAGGCGGTGACGCAGCCGTTGCACTCGATGCAGCGCTCGGCGTCGCAGATGAATTTCATTCTTGCCATGTCGGTGTCCTTATGCGGTGACCCGCTCGATGTTGCAGATGGTGGTTTTGCTTTCCTGCATCATCGTCACGCTGTCATAACCATAGGTGGTGGCCGTGTTGACCGCCTCGCCGCGCACCACGGGGGCCGCGCCCTTGGGGTAATGCGCCAGCATGTCGGCGCCTTGCCAGCGACCTGAAAAGTGAAACGGCATCCACACCGTGCCATCGTCCACGCGCTCGGTCACCATGGCCTGCACGTTCAGCCGTGCGCCTGTGGGGCTGCTCAGCCAGACGCGCTCGCCGTTGCGAATGCCGCGTGCCTGTGCGGCCTTGGGGTTGATTTCCACATAGGCCTCTTGCTGCAACTCGGCCAGCCAAGGGTTGGAGCGGGTTTCTTCGCCGCCGCCCTCGTACTCGACCAGGCGGCCGGAGGTGAGGATGAGGGGGAATTTCTCGTGCAGCTTGTCTTGCACGGCCTTGGTCTGCACGCTTTTGAACAGCGTGGGCAGGCGCCAAAAGGCCTTGCGGTCGTCGTGTGAGGGGTACTTGGCCACCAGGTCGGGGCGGGTGGAATAAAGCGGCTCGCGGTGCTGCGGAATCGGGTCGGGAAAGTTCCAGACCACGGCACGGGCTTTGGCGTTGCCAAAGGGGTGGCAGCCGTGCTTCATGGCCACGCGGATGATGGCACCTGTGGGGTCGGTCTTCCAGTTCTTGCCTTCGGCCGCGGTTTGCTCGGCCTCGCTGAGTTCGCCCCACCAGCCCAGCTTTTTCAGCAGCACATGGTCGAACTCGGGGTAGCCGGTGGTGATGTCGCTGCCCTTGGAGTGTGAGCCGTCGGCGGCCAGCAAATTCTCGCCGTTGCGCTCCACGCCAAAGTTGGCCCTGAAATTGCCGCCGCCCTCCATGACATGCTTGGAGGTGTCGTACAGGTTGGGCGAGCCGGGGTGCTTGAGCTCTGGCGTGCCGTAGCAAGGCCAAGGCAGGCCAAAGTAGTCGCCCGCCATGTCGTAGCCGGTTTCCTTGTCCACGCCGGCCTTGCACCTGAGCGACTTGACGTCGAAAAGATGCATGTTGCGCATGTGCGCCTTCAAGCGCTCGGGCGACTGGCCGGTGTAACCAATGGTCCAGACCGATTTGTTGATCTCGCGCAAAATGTCTTCGGGCACGGGCTCGTCCAGGCCCCTGACCTGCTGCATTTTGTAGTTCTTGACCAGCTCCTTGCCAAAGCCAAGCTTGTCGGCCAGCTGGTACATGATCATGTGGTCGCTGCGGCTTTCCCACAGCGGCTCAATGACCTTCTCGCGCCACTGGATGGAACGGTTAGAAGCGGTGCAAGAGCCCGAGGTCTCGAACTGCGTGGCCGCTGGCAACAGATAGACCGCGCGGTTGGGGTTGAGGTCCTCTTTGAGCCCGGGCATGGCGGCCATGGCGGCGGTGGCCGAGGGGTAGGGGTCCACCACCACCAGCAGGTCCAGCTTGTCCATGGCCTTTTTCATCTCCAGGCCGCGGGTTTGCGAGTTGGGCGCGTGGCCCCAAAAGAACACGCCGCGCAGATTGGGGTCTTGGTCGATGTTCTCGTTTTTCTCAAGCACGCCGTCTATCCAGCGCGAGACCGTGATGCCGGGCTTGCCCATCATGGCGGGCGTGGCGTAACGGCTCTTGATCCAGTCAAAGTCCACGCCCCAGACTTTGGCAAAGTGCTTCCAGGAGCCTTCGGCCAGGCCGTAGTAGCCGGGCAGCGAGTCGGGGTTGGGGCCCACGTCGGTGGCGCCTTGCACGTTGTCGTGGCCACGGAAAATGTTGGCGCCGCCGCCAGACACGCCAATGTTGCCCAAGGCCAGTTGCAAGAGGCACGAAGCCCGCACAATGGCGTTGCCAATGGTGTGCTGGGTTTGGCCCATGCACCACACGATGGTGCCGGGGCGGTGCTCGTTCATTTGCTTGGCGATGTCGAAGACCACGGCTTCAGGCAAGCCGCAAGCTTCTTCGACCTTGTCGGGTGTCCACTTGGCCAGCACCTCTTCACGCACCTTGTCCATGCCCCAGACGCGGTCGGCGATGTATTTTTTGTCTTCCCAGCCGTTTTTGAAGATGTGGTGCATCAGGCCGAACAAAAAGGCAATGTCCGAGCCCGAGCGTATGCGCACATGCTGGTGCGCGCGGGCGGCGGTGCGGGTAAAACGCGGGTCCACCACGATCATGCGTGCGCCGTTTTCCTTGGCGTGCAGCATGTGCAGCATGGAGACCGGGTGGGCTTCTGCGGCGTTGGAGCCTATGTACAACGCCAGCTTGCTGTTTTGCATGTCGTTGTAGGAGTTGGTCATGGCGCCATACCCCCAGGTGTTGGCCACACCGGCCACCGTGGTGGAGTGGCAAATGCGCGCCTGGTGGTCGCAGTTGTTGCTGCCCCAAAAGCTGACGAACTTGCGCAGCAGGTAAGCCTGCTCGTTGTTGTGCTTGGACGAACCCACCCAGTAAACAGAGTCGGGGCCGCTGTCTTTGCGCAGCACCTGCAGCTTGTCGGTGATTTCTTTGATGGCCTGGTCCCAGCTGATGCGCTGGTACTTGCCGTTGACCAGCTTCATGGGGTGGCGCAGGCGGTACTCGCCATGGCCGTGCTCGCGCAGGGCCGCGCCCTTGGCGCAGTGGGCGCCCAGGTTGATGGGCGAGTCAAACACCGGCTCTTGGCGTATCCACACACCGTTTTCAACCACCGCATCGACGGCGCAGCCCACCGAGCAATGGGTGCACACCGTGCGGCGAACTTCAATTTTGCCTTTGCCCTCCAAAGGGGCGCCGCCAGGGGCGGCGTCGGCACGCTTGACCAGCGTGAGCGAGGAGGCCGCAATGCCCGCACCCACGCCCAGGCCAGAGCGGCGCAAAAAGCTGCGGCGGTCCATGGTGGGCACGGCATGCGCCAAGCCGCGCTGCAGGCGCTGGACCAGAGTGGCCGAGCTGGCGCCCGGCGATGAAGTGGATTTTTTAGTCAGCAACATGAGCTTCTCCGAGTCTTGGCTGTCAGATGCGGGTGGTCTTGAAATAGCGCTGAACGTGCTCGCTCAGGTGGTAGCCACCGCCTTTTTCAGGCGCAGGTTTAGGTGCTTGAACAGGGGCGATCTCAGGCGCGGCAGGCAG
>CANHKH010000252.1 GCA_947460165.1 Comamonadaceae bacterium | reverse complement strand
TGCGACGGCCGCGTGCGCTCATCACCCGGTGGTAACCGACCTCGCCGCGGGCCGGCTCGTAGCTTTCGCCCTGCAGGTGCTCGATCAGCATAAAAGCGGCAAGAGTTTCGTACATCGGCACGTCGACCAAGCCGCCGCGCCCGGTCACGGTGCGCCGGTACAGCGCGGCAAGCACGGCGCAGGCCAGGCCCATGCCGGCGACCTTGTCGGCGAGCAGGCTTTGCACAAAGCGGGGCACGCCGTCGTCGCCGGCATTGAGGGCGGCCAGGCCAGAAGAAGTCTGGATCACGTCGTCGATGGCCGCAGCGTCGGCACGGGTGTTGGCCTTGGCAAAGCCGGTGGCGGTGCAATACAGGATGCGCGGGTTGATCGCAGCGACCGCCTCGTAGGAGAGGTCCAGCCTGTCCATCGCGCCGCGCCTGACGTTGTGGATGAACACGTCAGCCGTACTGATGAGCTTGCGCAGCACGGCGCGCCCGTCCGGCGTTTTGAGGTCGATGGCGACCGAACGCTTGCCGCGGTTGAGATTGAGGAAAATGCAGCCCATGCCGTCCGATGCGACCGAACCGGCGTGGCGCATGATGTCGCCCTCGGGCGGCTCGATCTTGATGACGTCGGCGCCGTAGTCGGCGAGGATTTGCGTGGTCAGCGGCCCGAACACCACCGTCGTGAGGTCAATGACGCGCACCCCGGTCAGCAGTGAGGCGTCTGCGGGCTTTGCACTTGTTTCTGCTGCATTCATGAATGTTGGCCACGCCCTATTTTTCCGCCGGCGGGCCGCGAAGGACCGCGACGGCCGAAATGTCGATGAGCGCGTCCTTGCGCAGCAGGCCGGCGACCAGTACGCCCGCTGCCGCCGGCTGCGCGGTCTTGAAAAACATCCACTGACCCATCATGCTGACCTGAGATTACCATGGCATTGATCAGTTTTCCAAGAAGAAATGACAAAGCAATAACAATCGCAATTCGCCTCAGAATCCATGGATCTGCCCGCACTGAAGCGAGGGTCTGGGTCACGCCCCGCGAGGGTTTCACCTCTTTGCTGAACAAGATTCACTTCCCCCGATTTCGGCATGGCGTGCAAGCAGCTCATCGAGCGCTGCTTCAAGGCTGGGATGCACGCCGTGCCCCTTGCAAGGACCTTGCTGGCCCAGTCCCAGGGTGGACACCCACCCGCACACCGCAGTCACGGCGGCGGTGAAGCTGGGGTCTTGGCAGCACATGACAGGCCCATGAACCCACAGGTGATGACCGGTCGAACGCTTGCAGACAGCGCATCAACCCAAATCACCCCAAAAAGACGCCTCCACCTGACGCCCCGTCGCAAGCAGTGATGACCTTGAGTCCCCACCTCTTGAGAAGCTGACCGACGAGGTCGGCCTGAACAGTGGGCGGGTTCCCGGCGAACGGCAAAGCCAGCGGCAGGCGCACAACACCCGCTGCCACTGCCTTGGGCCCCGCTGCGGGCCTGGACAGACGCGCCGTGCATCTCGACCAGGCGCTTGACAAGGCCTACAGCGCTGGAGCCCCGCCACTGACATGGTCCGGGTCCAGCGCAGCGCAGCATGATGAATGGACGTGTTTTTCAAGCCGTTCAGTTCAATCCATCCACACAGAGGTCAATGCCATGAACAAGGATCAAGTCAAAGGTGAAATCAAACAAGCCGCCGGCCAGGTGCAGGAAAAAGCCGGACAGGCAATTGGGAGCACGGAGCAGCAAATCAAGGGACTTGCCAAACAAGGTGAGGGCATCACGCAAAAAGCCGTCGGCGATGTGAAGGAAGCCATCAAGGAATCCACGAAAGATGTGAACAAGGGCGTCGCGCCCAAGTACCGCTGACAAAGGTGTCATTCATGCCATTGACAGCTTATGGATGCCCAAGCAAGCGCCGTGCGATGGGCAAGCCCATGCGTGCCGCGCACCGTGCCTACACAGGCGCACACGCAGCGCGTCAAGCGACTGCTCAACCCAACGACCACAAGGCCCACCCATGAAAATCGCAAGCCAAACCAGTGCAGAGCTCACCCACGTGGCCAAGTTGATCGAAAACATCCCGATCGCTATGTTGACCACACGGGTGGCCGACGGCGCCTTGGCCAGTCGCCCGATGACCGCGCTGGAAATGGATGCCCAAGGCGCCTTGTGGTTCTTCACCGACCTTCAGTCCTCGAAAGTCGATCAGTTGCGTGCGGTCAACCTGAGTTTCACGGACAGGGGCCAAGGCGCCTATGTCTCGCTGTCGGGCCACGGCGAAATCAATACCGACCGTGCGCGCATCCAGAGCCTGTGGACCGTGTTCGCCAAACCCTGGTTCCCTGATGGCCCGGACTCTAGCAACCTGGCGCTGCTGAAGTTCACGCCAGACACGGCCGAGTACTGGGATGCGCCCAGCAGCAAGATGGTGCGGGCATTCGGGATGCTTGCTTCCGTCATCTCAGGCAAGCCCGTCGCCCTGGGCGAGCATGGCTCACACACCGCCTTGTCAGCATCCACACGGGCGTCAGCAGCAGCGCCGCCGCCATGAAACGGCAGCTTGCCGCCTACGCCGGCACCATGATTGTGATGGTGGGGCTGGACTTGCTGTGGCTGGGCGTGGTTGCCAAGCCGCTGTACCAACAAGGTGTCGGTCACCTGATGGCCGACAAGCCCCATGTGCCGGTGGCCATGCTGTTCTACGCGCTGTTCGGGCTCGGACTGATGGTGTTTGCAGTGCTGCCCGCCGGGCCCGCCCCGGCTTGGGGCAAGACCGTGGGCATGGCGGCCTTGTTCGGTTTTTTCTGTTACGCCACCTATGACCTGACGAACCTGGCCACGCTCAAACAATGGCCCCTAGGTTTGACGCTGATCGACATGGCCTGGGGCACCTGCGTCAGCGCGGCCGCAGCGGCGGGCGGCAAGGCATTGATGGACTGGGCAGCGCCGGCTTGACAGCCCCTGAGGAGACTTGGCCACCATCATTTTGAATGTGGCGCGCTGGTGTGGCTGCTGCCTGCCCGGTGACCTGCCTTTTTAGACTTTGCAAGCGAACTGGTGCCATCGGCTGACAGACGAACACCGGTGCCTTGACATAGATTGAAAGTTCAATCGTTTATTCCCTGTCGCCCACGCCAAAGGAGCCTTTTCATGAGCACCCGTCGCCAACTGATTCAACGCATTCCCGCCCTGCCCTTGATCTTCTCCGCCAGCGCCGCTGCGCTGCTTGCTGCCTGTGGCGACAAAAAGCCGGCTGAAGTTGCTGCGCCAGCACCAGTGCCAGTGCCCGAACCGGTAGCTGCGGCACCTGCACCGGCCCCGGCACCTGCCGTGGCCGCCGGCCCGCTGGTGGATGAAAAAGACGCGCAAGCCGCAGCCCTGGGCTATGTGGCCGTGGCTGCCAAAGCCGACAAAGCCAAATTCCCCAAATACGCAGGCGGCCAGGTGTGCAGCAATTGCTCGCTGTACCAAGGCGGCACGGCCGACCAGGGCGGCTGCCCGCTGTACCCCGGCAAGCAGGTACTGGCCAACGCATGGTGCAGCGGGTACATCAAAAAAACGACTTGAAGTCAACCGGTTGGCGACCGAGTCGCCCCTGAGAAACCCACTGTTTTCAAGCGTCACCTCAGGCACCCGCGTTGTGCAAACGCAGGACGCGGAGTACCACCAAGGAAACGCGCACCCTGTACAGCTCGCGCCTCAGGTGATTCATGTTCAGGCTGCTGTTTGGCCGGGGCATGGACACCTTGAGACTGGCCCGCCATGCCCGGACGAGCCCTGATGGGATTGACCGCTTCCATGCAGCGACGCTGCAGGGCAAGATGAGGGTGGGGGTGTGGTTGTCCACGTGTGATGGCGTCGGTGAGGGGTCTGGTGTCAATGGGAATCCCACCTTCAAGGCCCAGACCATCGAACAGCTTGGCAAAGCAAAGATGTACCTTGCGCATCAAAGGACGCGCGTCATCAGCAAACAGCCAGTTTGCGCGAAATGGCTTTCGCGCCAGTCGCTTTGTCATTGACGACAAGAGCAGACCGGATGGGTCCGGCCCGTCAAGCAGCTTTGGCCGCCGTGCATTAATATTTGCAAATATGTACTTCCTGGCGCCCGAATTCCTTTGGCTGCTGTCGATCTTGCCCAGCCTGTTGTTGCTCTACCTCTGGCTGATGCGGCGCGAGAAGAAGCTGGCGCAGCACGGCGCGAACTTGGTCGCCGTCAGGCAGGCGATGGCCGCAGGGCTGACTTGGCGGCGCCATCTCCCGCCGGCGCTGTTTCTGGCGGCCATAGGTCTGGCGCTGCTGGCCGCTTCGCGGCCGCTGGCGAGCATCAAGCTGCTGACATCAAGCGCCACCATCATGCTGGCCATGGACGTGTCACTGAGCATGCGCGCCACGGACATCAAGCCCAACCGCTTGGTCGCCTCGCAGGAAGCGGCCAAGGCCTTTTTGGAGGAACTGCCGCGTGACATCAGGGTCGGCATCGTGACCTTCGCCGGTACCGCGCAACTGGTCCAACCCCCCACGCTCAATCGCGAGAGTCTGGTTGCTGCCATCGACCGCTTCCAGATGCAGCGCGGAACAGCCGTTGGCAGCGCCGTCGTGGTCTCCCTGGCCACGCTTTTCCCTGAAGAAGGCATTGACCTGGGCGAGATGACCTTTGGCAAGGCCACGCAAGGCAAAAGCCTGGACGACAAGGCCAAGCCCGGCAAGAAAGAGGTGACTCCCGTCGCCCCCGGCTCCTATGAGTCGGCCGCGATCATCCTGCTGACCGACGGCAGGCGCACCACCGGCATAGACACTGAGGACGCGTCAAAGATGGCGGCCGACCGAGGCGTGCGGGTGTACGCCGTCGGGCTGGGCACGGTCGATGGCGCGGTACCAGCCTACGACAGCTGGACCTCCGTCTATATGAAGCTCGATGAACCCAGCCTGCGCGCGGTGGCCGAGAAGACTTTGGGGGAGTATTTCTATGCGGGAGACGCCGAAGCGCTGAAAAAAGTTTACGCCAAGCTCAGCACGCGCATACAAGCGGAGAAAAAGGAAACCGAGTTGTCTGCACTGCTGGCGCTGATGGCTGCGGGCTTGTCTATCGCGGCAGCGGCGCTGTCTTTGCTGTGGTTTGGCCGAATAGTCTGAGTCCAAAGTGGCTCTGCGGGTCGAAACAGTTTTGTACTCAAAGTGTTGATGCTGACCTCGATGTGACCAGGTGTGCCAAAAACCAATGACCAGCCCTTTGAGTCCCCATCAAGCCGTCTGAAGCCCTTGCCGCGCATCGACAAGAGGTTGGTGCGATCGTTCTTGCCCACCGAGCTGTCAATGCTCGCGTGTTCGGCTCTGTGCTGCACGGCTCGGACACAGCTGACAGCGACCTGGACATCCTTGTTGATACCACCCAGGACACAAGCCTGTTCGATTTGGGCGCGATCCGCTACAAGCTGCGCAACTTTCTTGGAGTTCCGGTTGATGTGCTGACACCAGGCGCGTTGCCTGAAAAGTTCCGGCAGACCGTTATTT
>CANHKH010000251.1 GCA_947460165.1 Comamonadaceae bacterium | reverse complement strand
GCCGATGGAAGTAACAACGCCTAAAAATTGCATTGCTGCGCAAGACCGCGCTGGCCAAAGAGGGCCACTGCGCCACCTTCGGCTCGGCCGGCGCCCGCACTGAAATGCCCGGCTGCTCCATTTGCATGGCCAACCAGGCCCAGGTGCGCGAAGGCGCGACCGTGGTGTCGACCTCCACCCGCAACTTCCCCAACCGCCTGGGCAAGAACACCAATGTGTTCCTGGTCAGCGCGGAACTGGCAGCGGTGTGCTCCAAGCTCGGACGCATCCCGACCTTGGCCGAGTACATGGAGGCTGTGGGTGTGTTGAACAAAGACTCCGAGAACATCTACAAGTACCTGAACTTCGACCAGATCGAAGAGTACGTGGAGAACGCCAAGGAAACCACCGCTTGAGTGGTCACTGGTGGAGCCAACGGGCTTGATGCTTGGCACATCAGGCGCCCGTTGGGACCTTGTTTTCGCCGGTCCCGAGGGGCTTTCGCCCTTGGCAGATCAGACTCAGTTGGGCGAAACGCCCAAAGCCTTCACGGTCTCCAGGTTGAGAAAGCCGTCCACCGGCAGTCCTTTGGCCCTTTGGTAGGCATTCACAGCACTCATGGTGTTGCCACGGATCACGCCGTCAATTTTGCCGGGACTGTGGCCAGAGGCCAGCAGGGCACGCTGGATCTCCATGATCTTGGCCGGTGTGGCGTTGGTCTCGCACAATACTTGGCGGCGCTCCAGGCGCGCATCGGTGACTTTGACTTGGTACTCCAAGTTCTCGTACTGAGCGGGAACCTTGATTTCACGCAAGCTCGGTGCCACGTCAACGACTTGGCGGGTCGCCGTTCTGTAGACGGCTGGGATCACCTCCTCGCGCACTGTGGCTTCACGGTCCACCACGCGGCGTGAAATCACCTGTGTCACAGCCGGTACGGCCACTTTGCGCACCGTTGCGGGCGTGTCAACGACTTGGCGCTCCACGGTGCGGTATTGGGCAGGTTCGACCACTTCGCGGCTTGAGGCGGGTGTGTCCAGCACTTGTTTGGAAATGGTGCCGTAAACGGCAGGCGCAATCACCACTTCCTCGGTTTTGGCAGGGGTCGTTTCCACACGTGACTTGACCACTTTGGTGGTGCCAGGAATCTCTATGGTTTTGACGCTGGCGGGTTTGTCCAGCACTTGCCGGCTCACACTGGTGTATTGGGCAGGTGTCTTCACCTCACGGACATAAGCTTCTTCGCCCGACTCGGCTCCTGAAGATTTACCCACTCCAGCGGCCCCGGTAGCTTGCTGCAACGCAGCGGCACGCAAGACTCGGTCACCGTTGGGTGTGGCGACGATGTCGCCTTGGTCGTTAAAGCGGTAGCCTTGCGCTTTGAGTTTGTCCACGTCGATGACTTGGCGTGTGACCGTTTGAGCCAGCCCAGGAATGGCGACTTCCCGGCTGCTGGCTTCTTGATCCAGAACGCGGCGCGTCACCGTGGCGTATTGAGCAGGCACAAGCACTTCGCGCGTGGTCGCGGGTGTCTTGAGCACTTGGCGGCTGATGGTGTTGTATTGCTCAGGCACTTCCACCAGGCACAGGACGTCGTCGTCCAAATTGGTGTTGTCACCCGTGAGCACGCGCGTCTCCAGCGAGCCCCTGCTGTTGTTGGCAGCGGCAGGAATCTCTACCCTGTTGCCATCGGCGGCCTTGTTGTCGGCACCGATCAGAAAACCTTGGAGTGGTCGCACATCCAGGGCTTGACCGATCCAGGCACGGCCGCGTTTCCACATTTTGTGCGAATCGGCTATTTTGATGCGTTCGGTCACGGTTTCAAAAACAGGCCCCACCGCCACCAGTTGTTTGCTGGCGGGTTTGACCTCAACCTGCTCGGTCACGGTTTTGTAGGTCGCTGGCTTGACTTCGAATCGACTGCTGGCTTCGCGCAAGATCGCTTCTTCACGCACCGTTTTCAAGGGTAAAACCAAGGGCACGTAGTTGATGCTTTCGGGTTTGACCATGACGCGTTCGGTCACGGTCTTGAAGGTGGCTGGAACCACCTCGGCACGCGTGGTCGCAGGGCGATCTTCCACGGTCTCTTCGCGATCCTCAAATTCGGCCGGGATGACTTTGAGGCCTTTTCGCTCCGGCGTGACCAGCACCTGTTCAGTCACGGTCTTGTAGCTGGCCGGGATCACTTCAAGGCGTTTGCTCTCTGGTTTGACCAGCAGGCGTTCGCTGACGGTTTTGTAGGTGGGTGCAATGGGTTCTTCGCGCTCTGATGCGGGTTGCACCACCACGGTCTCTTGCACGGTTTTGTAGGTGGCGGGCACTGAAATTTGTTTTTTGATTTCAGGGGTCACCAACACCTGCTCTGTGACGGTCTTGAAGGTGGCGGGCACGACCTCCATGCGCACGGTGTCAGGCACCTTGGTCACGCGCTCGGTTTTGGTCTCGAATTTGGCAGGAATTTGCACGGTCGCAAAGCAATCGGTGCTGCTGACGGGGGTGCCCAGTGGACGTGGAAATGCGCCACTGAAGTTGTTGTCACACTGCAACATGGTGGCGCGCACCAATTTGCCAGTGCTGTCAAAGTAGGCATTGACGGGCATGTTGGGCGCGTAAGGCACAAACTTGCCGATCAACAGGGCGCTCACGCCATCGCGGTTGTTGGAGCGACCCACGCCGATGTCGCACGAACCTTTGCTGTAGTCCGCAACGCTCAGGGACTTGAGCTCCATGGGGCGCACTTCAGCTTCGCCTGCCCGCTTGAGGGGTGGGTGCGTGGTGAAGGGTTGGTAAAACTTGGCACTGCCTGACTCTATGGCGGCGACGCATTCGGCCAGGGTGTCGTAACCCACGTTGCCATTCGGGTCGGTATGGACGGCTGCAGTGGCTTGCAAGGCACACCAGCTGATCAGGCTCAAGCCGAAAAGGGCGGGGCGCTGGCGTTTGGAAATCATGGAGAACATGTGAGTCTTTCCCTGGTAAAAAAAGAGAACAATTTAATTATATGATCTAAAAAAACACCAATTTTTTGATTTAAAAGTATTTATTTGCTGCAAGCCTTCAAGGAGAGCACTTGTCCTTGTCTCGGCCAGGTCGTGGTCTAGGCGTAAGTGGGCTTGCCATTCATGGTGGTCGATTGCAGGCCCAAACAGCCCAATATCTCTGTTGCATTGCTTTCGGGTACGAACTTGTTCTTGGAGGCGTAAGAGGCGCCGGCGTTGGGTAATTAAAAAAACCTCGCTGCCTTGGGTGTAAAACGCAGTCCCTTGACTTGAGCACAGACTGACCCGCAAGAATTTAAGTTTCGTAAGGGATGCACGTGGCGCTGCTGCTCTCAGGCATCAAGGCCAAGGAAGTAGCGCAAGCTGGCGTGCTCAGTCGTCACATCGGGTCAAGCTATGTGGCCCGAGATCCTCAATGGAGAGTCCCTGAGAGCGGTCTGTACCGGAAGGTATTGAAGAACTCGTCGGGCGTGTTGCCATTGACGATCTGCCCCTGGTCCATGAAGACCACGCGGGCAGCCACGGCTTTGGCAAATACCATGTTGTAAGCGACGCACAGCATGGTGAGGGCTTGATCGCCCAGTTCGATCATGACTCCTAGCGCCTCCTTGACTCCTTGCGCCGCCGCATCCTGCGCGCCTTTCTTGGTCGAGGATTGCTGGAGGGTTTTGAGGCCATCTGCGAGGTGTTCCCGCTGCTGTGCCCTCTATGTGGCGAGCAGATGCGAACCATCGCGTTCATCACCTACAGCGCCGACATTGGGCAGATACTGAAGCACATCGGGGCAGGGACAGAGCCGCCGCGCATCACCCCGGCGCGTGCGCCGCCATTCTGGGATGGTGTTTTTCAGGATGGCGGACGGATAAACCATCGATGTCATCCGCTTGCTTCATGACAGCATGGATTTGGCCAAGCATTTGCCGGATTGAGTTGGCGATGGTTTGCAGGGCGTGTGCCATGCCCATGGCCTTGAATCAATAGCCCTGGAACAGGAAGTCGAGCGCCGTGGTGATCTGGTCTTGTGCCTGAGCGAGTGAAGTCACGGGCGACCTCAGCACCCGCAAGGGAACAGCGCCCATCTTTGGCGTTTCCAGCAAGAAGTCTTCGCCATCGATGGTGAAGATGGGTGTCAGTCGGTCTGACAACTTGACTTTCGGGAAGTGCTTGAGTCCACGCAATGGAATGACCATCCGGGTGTCCAGCCCATTGAGCAGATCGCTTTGTACATCCATCAAATAGGGTGTTGTTGTGGCAGAGCCGCCTGGGTTGGCGTAAACGTCAAAGCGGGCCATCAGAAGCTTTTCCACTCGTCCAGTGGCAGGCCTTCGGCTGTCATGGTGCTGTTGTAAGCCCTGATGAAATCTGCGTGGTTCTCGCGCCATTGGCGTTCTTGTTCGCGTTGCACGACGAGGCGCAGGTGCTGGTCGCAGACTTTCGAGATGTTGATGTCGAGCTGCTTGGCGGCCAACAGCACATCGCTGCTCAGGCTTAGATTGATGGCCCGTTTGCCTGGCGTGCCAAGTGGTGGACGTTTTGTGGTGTGTTGGGTTGGCATCTGTGACTTCATGCGCATTGTGGTGTGTGCATATATTAATGTTTATCAATGCGGCATTCAACGGGCCATACAGTCCATCGCAATTTCACTTCACTATGACCCAGCGCTTGGCTCTTGCCAAGCCATCACCCCCCGCAGCCCCACCCCATAACTTCTAAAGCCCTGCGACGCCGATCAGCGCGTCAGTTGGTGAGGGAAGGCAACAGCGGTTTGGCCAACGCAGCGGGGCAGGGCTGCGCCTGGCGCTGTCTAAAAATGTGCAAACCGAAAAATCTCAGGCGACTGGCCTGCCCTTAGCATCCAAGCAGACCCAGTGTGCACGCTTGGGATGCCAAAGCCTTGAGCCAAACTTGTCCTCATGCGCTTGGATTTCTTATCCGCTTGGCCGACCTGCCCCAAGTGCCCTGGCCCGCGGTACTGGCCATCGCCGGCCTGGCCCACGCCTGGGACTTTCGACGGCGGTTTGCGCAGGCGGATGCGGGGCGACAGGACTGAGGGCTGTCTAAGACCTCAAGCCCTTTGCATATACCCGTAACGCAGGTTGGTGCGGCCTTCGCCGTGCAAGTCGTATTCGGCGCGAGCCAGGGCCACGGGGTCGCCGTCAAGCGCGGCGCGTTGTTGCGGGGTGAAGGCATAGAGGCGCGCTGAGTTGCCGCCAAAGATGGCGTTTTTCACCGCGCCGTCGGGCGCGCCCAGGGGGGCAAAGCCGTATTTCTCTTGCATTTGCTGTGGGATTTCCAAGCGGCGCAGGCCTTCAATTTGCCATTGCGGCGCGCCAGTCCACACCGCGTCTGAGCCCCACACGATGTGGTCGGCGCCCAAGCCCTTGATCAGCTGGCCCATCATGGCCGCACACAAGCGCGGCTCGGCCAAGGTGCTTTGGGCAAAGATTTGACCCAGGTCGCCGTACACATTTTTCACGCCGTACTTTTGCGGGATTTCTGCCAGGTCGGTG
>CANHKH010000250.1 GCA_947460165.1 Comamonadaceae bacterium | reverse complement strand
TGCGCTGGATCAGACCGTGGTCCAGGCGGCCGATTTCAAGGCGAAAGCTGTTCGAGCCCAGGTCAACTGCGGCAAGATGGGTCCCGTTTTGCATGAGTTTGGCGCGATTGAGAGCGCTCTGTGAGCTGTGTTTGTGGGTAAATTGTGCATTAGCGAGGGAGCTGTTCTGACGGATATTCATGAAAATGACAGATTTGAGACAGTGCCAAATAGCGTCATGGAACTGTCACATTTCCTCTTTACAGTTGACCAAATTCTGTTTTTTCAACCGCTGAGGACTTTCATGATCTCTACCCGCAATCTTCTCAAAACAGCGGCTGCCGCCGTTTTGTCCAGCTTGGCCATGGGCTCTGCCTTGGCCGCCGACATCACAGGCGCTGGCGCTACGTTTCCTTTCCCCATCTATGCCAAATGGGCTGAAGCCTACAAAAAAGAAACGGGAACCGGCCTGAACTACCAGTCCATTGGTTCTTCGGGTGGTATTCGTCAGATTCGCGCCAAAACCGTGGCCTTTGGCGCGACCGACGCGCCTCTGTCCGGTGCCGACCTTGACAAAGACGGCATGGTTCAGTTCCCCGCCATCATTGGCGGCACCGTGCCCGTGTTCAACCTGGACGGTTTTGCCTCCGGTGAGCTGCGCGTGAATGGCCCTGTGCTGGCCGAAATGTTCATGGGCAAAATCAGCAAGTGGAACGACGCCAAGCTGGTGGCCCTGAACCCCGGCAAAAAACTGCCTGACACCACCATCACCGTGGTGCACCGCGCCGACGGTTCGGGCACCACCTTCAACTGGACCGACTACCTGGCCACCGTCAGCAAAGAGTGGTTGGACACTGTGGGCCGTGGCGCTGCAGTCAAGTGGCCTGCGCCCACCTCCGTGGGCGGCAAGGGCAATGAAGGCGTGGCCGCCAATGTGGCACGCACCAAGGGTGCATTGGGTTATGTGGAATACGCCTACGCCAAGAAAAACAACATTTCTGCGATGGCCATGCAAAACAAAAATGGCAACTTCGTGATGCCTGATGACGCCACCTTCGCGGCCGCTGCAGCCGGTGCCGACTGGTTCAGCGTTCCCGGCATGGCTTTGTCCATCGTTGATCAGCCAGGTGCCAACGCATACCCTGTGACCACGGCTTCTTTCATCTTGATGTACAAAAACCCAGCAGACAAAGCCCAATCGGCTGAAGTGCTGAAGTTCTTTGACTGGGCTTTCAAAAACGGCAAGAAAATGGCTTTGGACCTGGAATACGTTCCCCTGCCCGATGCGCTGACCAAGCAAATCCGCGAGCGTGTGTGGAACCAAGTCAACATCAAGTAACAGTGAATTGGGTTGATTGAGTTGAACCCCTGTGCACCGGCATTCTCAAAGGGTGCCGGTGCCTTGTTTTTCACGCTACCATTTTTACTTTCAATACCATGCCAGCCGCACAGACCATGACAAGTACAACATCAGACTCCTCTGCCTCTGAGCGTGCTGCCACCAACATGGCAGCGGTGGCCAAGCGGCAGCGGCTGCAGGACATGGTGTTTCACCGCCTGACCCAGTCGTTCTCGCTGCTGGTGTTGATTGCCCTGGTGGGTATTATTGCTTCGCTTTTTTACAACGCTTGGCCCACGTTTGCCAAGTTTGGCGCGCATTTCTTGTGGTATGTCGAGTGGGACATCATCAATGAAGAGTTTGGCGCTGCCATCTCCATTGTCGGCACGGTGCTCAGCGCTGGTTTGGCCATGCTCATTGCGGTGCCTCTGGCTTTTGGCATTGCCGTCTTCCTGACCGAGACTTGCCCGGTGTGGCTGCGTCGCCCTTTGGGCACAGCGGTTGAATTGTTGGCGGCTGTGCCCTCCATCATTTACGGCATGTTCGGCTTGTTTGTGTTTGCTCCGGTGTACGCGGATTACCTTCAAGTGCCATTGCAGTCTGTCTTGGGCGGCATGCCCTTGGTGGGCTGGCTGTTTGGTGGTGCGACCAACGGCCTGGGTATTTTGGCGGCTGGCATTATTTTGGCTTTCATGGTGTTGCCTTTTGTGGCAGCCGTGATGCGCGACGTGTTTGAAGTCACGCCCCCCATCTTGCGCGAGTCGGCCTACGGCTTGGGCTGCACCACCTGGGAGGTGGTCAGCAAAGTGGTGTTGCCTTACACCCAAAAAGGCGTGATAGGCGGCGTGATGCTGGGTTTGGGCCGCGCCCTGGGTGAAACCATGGCTGTGACCTTTGTGATTGGCAATGCCAACCGCATGCCGACTTCTTTGTTCTCTCCCGGCACCTCCATCGCCTCGGTGTTGGCCAATGAGTTTGGCGAGGCAGAAGGCTTGCACTTCAACACCTTGTTTGCCTTGGGCTTTTTGCTGTTTTGCATCACTTTTGTGGTGCTGGCCATGGCCAAGTGGTTGATCATTCGAACCGAAAAAGCCAAAGGCAACTGAGCCTAGGCGCCTTGATTCAAGCCAGCAGCTCAACACACTGACAACACCATGACCCCTCAATCCTCTTCCCTCTACCAACGACGCAAGCGCGCCAACTGGATCGGTTTGACCTTGTCCATGTTCGCCATGGCCTTGGGCTTGATGGCCTTGCTGTGGATTTTGTTTGTGTTGTTCTCCAACGGTCTGGCCGCGCTGGAGTTGAGCTTGTTCACCAACGACACACCGGCCCCGGGGTCAGAAGGTGGTGGTCTGCGCAACGCCATTGTGGGCAGCTTGATGATTGTGGGTTTGGCCGTGTTGGTGTCCACACCCGTGGGCATTTTGGCGGGCATTTACCTGACCGAATTTGGCGACACCAGCAAAATGGCTGAGTTCACACGCTTTGTGACCGACATCATGCTCTCAGCTCCTTCCATCGTGCTGGGCTTGTTTGTCTACGCCATTGCGGTGTCTACAGTGGGTAATTTCTCGGGCTACGCTGGCAGCCTGGCCTTGTCTTTGATTGCCATACCGGTGGTCATGCGCACCACAGAGAACATGCTCCGTTTGGTGCCCGGCAGTCTGCGCGAAGCCGCTTTTGCCCTGGGCGCCCCTCGCTGGAAGGTTTCCACCATGGTCACCTTGCGCGCGGCCAAAAGCGGGGTGATCACTGGCTTGTTGCTGGCCTTGGCACGCATCAGCGGCGAGACCGCCCCCTTGTTGTTCACAGCCCTCAATAACCAGTTTTTCAGCACCAACATGGGCGCGCCCATGGCCAATTTGCCGGTGGTGATTTTCCAGTTTGCCATGAGTCCCTACCAAAACTGGATTCAACTGGCCTGGGGCGGCGCCTTGCTCATCACCTTGACCGTGCTGTTCCTGAACATTTTGGCCCGTGTGTTTTTCCGTGAAAAAGTCAAAGCCTGATCATCAACAAGATTTGAACATGCCCAATTCATCCACACTCCCCGTCAAAAACGCCGTCGAAATTCGCAATTTGACTTTTTTCTACGGCACCTTCAAGGGCCTTGAAAACGTTAATTTGGACATTGCTGAAAACAAAGTCACCGCCTTCATTGGTCCATCGGGTTGCGGCAAATCGACCTTGCTGCGCACCTTGAACCGCATGTACAGTCTCTACCCCGGACAGCGTGCAGAAGGTGAAATTAACCTGTATGGCAAAAACATTCTTGATAAAAATCAAGATTTGAATTTGTTGCGCGCCCAAGTGGGCATGGTGTTTCAAAAGCCCACGCCTTTCCCCATGTCGATTTACGACAACATCGCCTTTGGCATTCGTTTGTATGAAAACCTGAGCAAGCCCGACATGGACGAGCGGGTGGAATGGGCTTTGACCAAGGCGGCCATTTGGGGCGAGGTCAAGGACAAGCTCGGCCAAAATGGTCTGTCGCTCTCCGGCGGCCAGCAGCAGCGCCTGTGCATTGCCCGCAGCGTGGCGGTCAAGCCATCGGTGTTGTTGCTCGATGAGCCCACTTCGGCGCTGGACCCGATCTCGACCGGCAAGGTCGAGGAGTTGGTGCATGAGCTGAAAAAAGACTACACCATCGCCATCGTGACCCACAACATGCAGCAAGCCGCGCGCTGCAGCGATTACACAGCTTATATGTACTTGGGCAAGCTGGTGGAGTTTGGGGCGACCGAGCAAATCTTTTTCAAGCCGCAGCGTACGGAGACCGAGGACTACATCACTGGCCGCTTTGGTTGATTATTTTTTGAGCAGTCTGCAGTTGGACATTTTGAACTTTGAAAGTCTCATCTTGTCCTTCTCAGCCCTCTCGATTCCGCGCCGTTCACTGCCCGAGCCCTTTGGCATTCTAGGAAAAAAGCATGAGTGATAAACATATCTCCAGCCAGTTCGATGTCGAACTCAACTCCATTTCCACCCATGTGCTTGAAATGGGCGGCTTGGTCGAGTCCCAGTTGCACCAGGCCATTTATGCCTTGGTGCACATGAGCACTGAAACAGCCGATCAGGTGCTGGACAATGAGCGCCGCATCAACGAGATGGAGCTGTCGATTGACCAAGAAATCATCTCGACCATTGGCCGCCGCCAGCCCACCGCGCGTGATTTGCGTTTTTTGATGGCGATCTCGCGCACCACGCAAAACTTGGAACGCGCTGGCGACGAGGTGGCCCGCATTGCGCGCATGGTCAAGTCCATCATTCAAAGCGGCACGCCCCGCAATTTACCCACCTCCGAATTGCGCTTGGCGGCCGATTTGGCCTCGACCATGCTGCGCAAAACGCTGGACTCATTTGCTCGCTTGGACACCTCCATGGCGGTGGATATCATCAAGCACGACTACCAAATTGACGACGAGTACAACGGATTTTTGCGCAAGCTCATCACTTACATGATGGAAGACCCCCGCACCATTTCCCCCAGCCTGGACCTGCTGTTTTTGGCCAAATCCATAGAGCGGGTGGGTGACCACGCCAAAAACATTGCCGAGCAAATCATTTTTGTGGTCAAGGGTGAAGACGTGCGTCACTCACCGATGGACAAGCTGGAGTCGGTGGTCCGATGAGCTCCCTGCGTGTCTTGGTGGTCGAGGACGAGCCATCGATCGCCGAGTTGATTGCTGTGAACCTGCGGCACAGCGGATTTACCCCCACCATCGCTTTCGATGGCATGGCCGCGCAGCGAGAAATTGATGCGGCTTTGCCCGATGTGATTTTGCTGGACTGGATGCTTCCTGGCCAAAGCGGCACGGCCCTGGCCAGAAAGTGGCGCGCCAACGAGCTGACACAAGCCATTCCCATTTTGATGCTCACCGCCCGCAGCGATGAAAGCGACAAGGTGCAGGGCCTGGATGCTGGTGCCGACGACTACATCCTCAAACCCTTTTCCACGCAGGAGCTGATGGCCCGCATTCGTGCCGTGATGCGCCGGCGCTTTCCTGAAGCGCCCAGCGACTCGGTCAAAGTGGGCGACCTCACGCTGGACGCCAGCACGCACCGGGTCTCCTTCCAAGGGTCTGAGCTGCGCTTGGGCCCCACGGAGTTCAAACTCCTTGCGCATTTCATGCGCAACCCCGAGCGGGTGCACAGCCGGGCCAGCTTG
>CANHKH010000249.1 GCA_947460165.1 Comamonadaceae bacterium | reverse complement strand
CTGCAGGGCCACACGCACGTTTTCGAGCACGCTCATCTTGCCGAAGACGGCAGAGATCTGAAAGGAGCGCACCAGGCCCATGCCGGCCACGCTGGCCGGATCACTGGCCTCGATGCGCCTGCCGTTGTAAGTGATGGTGCCCGCCGTCGGGCGCAAAAAGGTGGTGAGCAGGTTAAAGCAGGTGGTCTTGCCGGCGCCATTGGGGCCGATCAGGGCGTGAATGCCGTGGCGGCGCACCCGCAGGTCCACGTCTTTGACGGCGTAAAAACCCCTGAACTGTTTGGACAGTCCCTGGGCTTCGAGGATGTAGTCGTCGTTCATGGCTGGATGAGGCTCAGAGGTGGGCGTAGGTTGCGCCGCCGTCGACCTTGATGTATTCGCCGGTCACAAAGCCGCTGGCGCTTGAGGCCAGGAAGCCGGCCACACGGGCCACGTCTTCGGGCGTGCCCACGCGCTGCATGGGCGTGCGGGCCAGGCGCTTTTGCACCATCTCGGGGGTGACGTTGAGCATCACGCCCTCGGTGGTGGTGAACCCCGGGCAGACCGCGTTGACGCGGATGCCGCGCGGCCCTAAGTCGACGGCCCCTGCGCGCGTCAGGCCCAGCACGCCGGCCTTGACGCCGGCGTAGGTCAGGCCTCGTTGCAGGCCCAAGAAAGCGGCGGCCGAGGCGATGTTGATGACGCTGCCGCCGTCCTCGCCCATATGGGCTTCGGCGGCCTGTATGCCCCAGATGACGGATTCAAAGCCGGTGCCCACCATGCGGCGCACCATCTCGGGCGTGAGCTCGGAGATGGGGCCGTAGCGCACCCACATGGCGTTGCTCACCATGATGTCAAAGCGCCCGCAGGCGGACTTGAGCGCGGCGGCTGCGTCCATGATGACGTCTCGCTCGGCCACATTGCCGCCAAAGGCCATGGCGGTGTGGCCCTGGGCCGTCAGCTCGGTGACGGCCTGGTCGGCCAGTTCCTTTTTGAGGTCCAGCACGCCGACCGTGGCGCCCAGGTCGGCCAGGTGGTCCACGATGGCGCGGCCTATGCCGCGGGCGCCCCCCGTGACCAGGGCCACCCGACCTTCAAGAGACCGTGCGGGGGCGTTCATGTGCAATGCGTTCATGGGCATGGTGTGCGTTTCATTCGGTCTGCGGGTGTGGGCGTCGGTGGCTGTGTCCATCTGCAAAGCGCGCCTCGGGCAGGCCGCGCACGCCCGTACCACGCACCGCCAGCAGGCGGCCGGCGCGCGGGTCATCGGTCTTGATGGTGTTGCCCGTGTCGCTCAGGCTGGTGACATACAGCGTGTCCAGCCCCGGCCCGCCAAAGCAGGGGCAACTGGGGTAGGGGGTGGGCAGGTCCAGCAGGCGCTCTAGCGAGCCGTTGGGCGCAAAGCGCGCGAGTTGTCCCTTCATGACCAGCGCCACCCACAGGTGGCCTTGGGCGTCCATGGCCGCGCCGTCCGGGCCTGAGCCTAAGGCCGTGGTGTCTGCAAACACCCTCATGCCCGAGGCCTGGCCAGTGGCGCCGTCGTAGTCGTAGCTGCGGATTTGGTGCGACAGGCTGTCGGCGTAATACAGGGTGCGGCCGTCGGGGCTGAAGGCCAGACAGTTGGAGACGCGGATGCCGCGCTCCACAATGCTCAACTCGCCCGTGGCCTGCAATTGGTAGAGCTCGCCCACGGACGTGGCCGGCGCCAATTGCAAAGAGCCCACCAGGAATCGGCCCGCACGGTCGGTGCGGCCGTCGTTCAGGCGCATGCGCTCGGCCGGGTGGGGCACGCGCGCCAAGGGCTCAAAGGCGCCGCTGTCCAACTCTAAAAAGCCGATCTCACTGACCAGCGCCACCAACAGGCGGCCGCTGTCGCACAGAGCGATGGAGCCTATCTCGTGCGGCAGCGTCCACTGCCTGCGCTGGCCATCGGCGGCCAGGCAGTGCACCAGGCAGCGCTTGGAATCTATCCAGAACAGTGCCTGGCGTCGCTCGTCCCACAGCGGACATTCACCCAACCGGTCCCGTTGTTCACCGACAAATTCGATTTGCAGCATGGACTAGCCGGGCGCAATGCTTGTGTGAGGCGCGCCGGCTTTATTTCTTGATGAAATCGCAGCCGCCGTCGGCCAGCGGCCGGAAGACCTGGTCGCCCGCGATCTCGCCCTTGACTTGGTAGAAGTCGTACTTGCCCTTGGATTCCGAAGGCTGCTTGACCTGCACCACGTACACCGGCCGGACGGTTTGGCCGTCTTCGCGGATGCGCACGTTCTTCATGGAAAAGTCGTTGATGGGCGTGGACTTCATGCGGGCCATGACGGCGGCGCCTTCGTCGGTGCCTGCGGCCTGCACCGCCTTGATGTAGTGGGCTGCGGCCGTGTAGGCGCTGGCCATGATGTAGGTGGGCGCCACGCCGTTGTTGCGGTCCATGAAGCGCTTGGCCCAGGCGCGGGTCTCAGGCGTGTGGTCCCAGTACATGGGGTCGGTGAACTGCAGGCCTTGGGCCACCTCCAGGCCCATGGCCTGCACGGCATTGAGGGTCATGCCAAAGACAGTGATGGCTTGCCCGCCGCGGGTGATGCGGTATTCCACGGCCTGGCGCAACGCGTTGGTTTGGTCGGCGCCGGCGTTGACGATCACGATGGCCTGGGCCTTGGAAGCCTGGGCCTGCAGCAGGTAGGAAGAAAAATCGGTGGTGCCCAGCGGGTGCTTGACGTTGCCGATCACGTTGCCGCCGGACTGTTCAATGAACTGCTTGCCCGCCGCCAGGGAGGTGTCGCCGAAAGCGCCCTCGACGGTGATGAAAAAGAAGGTCTTGGCGCCCTGGTTGATCAGGCCGCGCACCCCGGCCTTGGGCATGGAGTAGGTGTCCACACCGAACTGGATGCTCATGGGCGAGCAGGCCTTGCCGGTCAGGTCGGCCGAGACGGTGCCGGCCAGCAGGTAGGGCTTTTTGGCCGCCTTCATCATGTTGCTGATCGACAGGGCGATGGCCGAGGCCGAGCCGCCAACGATGGCGTCGACCTTTTGCTGCTCCAGCCACTGGCGGGCAATGTTGGTGCCCACGTCGGGTTTGTTCTGGTCGTCGGCGACGATCACCTCAATGGGCTTGCCCAGCACGCGGCCGCCGGCATCTTCCACGGCCATGCGCACGGCCAGGGTGGAGCCGGGGCCGCCGTTGCCGGAATAAGGCCCGGTTTGGTCGGCCATCACGCCTATGCGCACCACGTCGTCTGAAACTTGGGCCTGTGCGCCAGTGGCTGCCAGCAGGCCGGTGATGGCGGCGGCAATGAAGGTTTTGCGGTTGAGTTGGGCCATGGTCTTGTCTCCTTGGGTGGGGTCAGGTCTTGCGGGGGTGAAAAATCTTTGGGCTCGGCTGTGCGGGCGCTCTTGTTGTTGACTCACAGGCTGTGGTGATGCACAAGGGCCTTGGACGTGCTCAGCCAAATGCAAAACTCACCTGTCGGTCGGTAAGTAGATGCTAGCACCAGGGTCCAGGCCATTCAATGTTTCTTTCGCGAATTTGCTCTAGGGTTTGCCTGGGGGCTAGGCCGGGGTGAAGCTCAGCGCCTTGCGGTAACCGTCCTGGGTGGCGGCGGCGCAGTGTTCGCGGTACCGGAGAAAGCCGCCTGTGAACAGGGTCAAGCCCAAGGGCTTGTCTTTGACGTTGGCGCCCAGGTACCAGGTCTTGGCCTTGAGCAGCAAGCTGCGTTTGGCGAGGCTTCCCACGTGCGCCATCCAGGCCTGTTCGGCCTCGGGCATGACCTCTGCCGTCGCCTGCCCGTTGTGTTGCATGTGCACCATCAGCGCGGCGATCCAGTCCACATCGTTCTCGCTGATGCGAACGATGTTGGCCAGCGCCGCCGGGCCGGTCGGGCCCGTGGTCATGAAGAGGTTGGGAAAGCCCTCCATCATCAGACCCAGGTAGCTGTACGCACCGTTTTGCCACTTTTGGTTGACGGTGCGCCCGCCCCGGCCCACCACGTCAAAAGCGGTCAAGGCGCCGGTCAGGCCGTCGTAGCCCGTGGCCAGGATCAGCATGTCCAGCTCGACCTCGCCCTTTTCAGTGCGCACGCCTTTTTCAGTGATCTCCACAATGGGTTGCTCGTACAGGTCCACCAGGTGCACATTGGGCTGGTTGAAGGTTTCGTAGTAGCTGGTGTCCAGGCAAGGGCGGCGGGCAAAAATGGGGTAGCCGCGCGGCTTGAGTTTGTCTGCCGTCACCGGGTCTTGCACCACCTCGTCGATCTTGCTGCGCACGAACTCGGCCACTTCCTCGTTGGCTTCTTCATTGACCAGCAGGTCGGAGAAGGTGCCCAACATGGCCAGGCCGCCGTTCTTCCAGGCGTCTTCGAGCAGCGTGCGGCGCTGGGCCGGCGTGCAGGTGAAAAACCCCCGCGTGGACTGCGGGCGGGTGCCGCCCACGGCGCTGTTGCGGGCGGCCTCGCGGATGCCGGCATAGTGCCGCTTGACCTCGGCCACGTACGCGGGCTCGAGCTTGACGTTGCGCATGGGCATGGTGAAGCTGGGCGTGCGCTGGAACACGAACAGCTCACCGGCGGTCTTGCCCACCTCTTGCACGATCTGTATGCCCGTGGAGCCTGTGCCAATCACGCCCACGCGCAGGCCTTCAAAGCGGACCTCCTGGTGCGGCCAGCGCGCGGCCCGGTGCATCACGCCCTTAAAGCGTGACAGGCCGGGGATTTCCGGGTCTTTGGGCACCGACAACGGCCCCGTGGCCATGATGCAGAACGGCGCCTCCCAGACTTGGCCCTGTGAGGTGCGCAGCACCCACAGCTCTCTGGCCTCGTCCCATTCGGCCCGCTCAATGCGCGTGTTGAACTGGTAATGCTTGTCCAGGCTCAGGCGCTCACTCACGAAGTTGATGTACCTGAGCAACTCGGGCTGCGCGGCAAACTGTTCGGACCAAGTCCACTCCTGCTCGATCTCGGGGGAGAAGGAAAAGCTGTAGTCGATGGACGGCAAGTCCACCCGGGCGCCGGGGTAGCGGTTCCAGTACCACACGCCGCCTAAGCCGCCACCGGCCTCAAAGGACTGGATGCGCAGCCCCATCTCGCGGAACTTGTAGGTGGCGTACATGCCGCCAAAGCCGCCCCCCACGATCAACACGTCCACCCGCTGTGCCGTCTGTGCTGTCTGTGCCGTCATCTGCTGTCTCCTTTAAGTCGGGCCATCATGCCCGAGCCACTGTTCCGTCAGCAAGAGAATATGCCCATGTGCAATTCAAATTCACATGCGTGAATAAAGCAGCTGACTCAGGCGGCTTGGCTGAGCCCTTGGAACGGCACTAGTGCAGCAGCGTCCACGCCCTGAGGCCCAGCCACGCTGCGCCATCGGTCCATGTGTCTTGAACACTCACAGCGCAAAAAGGCGCAGACACGCCCTACGATCATGGGTTATGCAAAAACCATTGCCACGCCCGGTATCCACGCTGGGCATCGATTTCGGCACCTCCAATTCAGCCGTGTCTTGGGCCCAAGACGGCGGGTTGGCGCGCCTGCTG
>CANHKH010000248.1 GCA_947460165.1 Comamonadaceae bacterium | reverse complement strand
CTCGGTGGCCGCGCCTTGTTATCACAAGCGGGGGGCCTCTTCGACGGCGATTTCGTCAAAAGGGTTCATGCTCATTTTGACGTTGGCGATATCGACGCCACTGCCGTCAGACTTGACGCGAACCTTGACGTTGTAGTCGACCACGCGCTTGACCGGAACCAGTACCTTCATGAAGGTCTCCAATGCAGTTGAAATAGGGGAGAGTTTGCCCACCGCAGATGCTTAGACAGGCCAACTTGCTTGACGTAACGTCAATGCACGGATTCTATGCCGCCAGGCTGTTGGGCACTTGCGGTGGCAGGGAAAACATGCAAAGGCTGCTCAGACAAGCCAAAAAAGCACGATCGTTCTTTTCTGAAATTATAAAGGCTCAAGAAGCCACGGGTGCGGAGGATGGCGCTTGACGGACCACGCGCTGTGGAAAAGGGATCTCAATGCCATGCACTCTGAACGATTGCAGCACCGCCAAGTTGACCAAGGAGCGCAAGTTGTTTTGACCATTGTCGGGGTCCACGATCCAGTAATTGAGCGTGAATTCCAGGCCATCGGTACCAAAGTTGCTCAGGTGCACGGCCGGCGCCGGGTCGGCCAGCACGCGCTGCTGGGCACTGGCCGCCTGCACGAGCAAACGCATGACCAAGTCCACATCACTGTCATAGGCGACCGACACCATGCATTGCTGAACCACCTTGGGGTCGGTCAGGGACAAGTTCTCAATGCGGTTGCCAATGAACATTTCATTGGGCACCACCGATTCACGCCCGGACAGCGCCCGCACAATGGTGTAGCGGGCCTTGATGTCGGTGATGCGGCCCTCAAAGTTGTCAATGCGCACGCTGTCGCCTATGCGCACGCTGCGCTCGGCCAGCATGACAAAACCGCTGACGTAACTGGCCGCGAGCTTTTGCAAGCCCAGGCCCACCCCCACGCCAATGGCGCCGCCCAGCACCGACAAAGCCGTGAGGTCTATGCCCACGGCCGACAAGCCCAGCAACAAGCCCACGCCCACCAAGAGCGCCCGCACCGCGTTGCTGACGGCCTTGCGCAAAGACAAGTCGCCGCCTTCGGCCGACTTGAGCAACTGGCTCTCTATGGCCGAGGAAATCCACAAAGACACAATCAGCACCGCCCCCGCCGTGAGCGTGCCCTCCAGCAAGGTGCGCACCGACAACTTGGACGAGCCTACGTTCCAGCGGATCTGGTCCAGCTCTTCGAGCATGTTGGGCAACAGCCCCGTGACCCACAACACCATGGCGCCCCAAGCCAGCCAAGAAATGGTGCGCTCCAGCGTGCGAACCAGTGGCGCGTCTTTGAAAGCCACTTGCAAGACCTTGACGCCCACCCGAATCACCGCCAGAGACACCAGCACCGGCAGCGCCACCCGAAACACCGCCAGCGGCATCTCCAAAGCGCGAAAAGCCGCCTGGGTGGCGTAAGCCAAGCTCAGCAACAGCAGCGGAAACAAAACGCCATCGAGCAGCTGGCGGCCAAAGAGCACGGGCAGTTCCAGGTCGCGGCGCACGGCGCGGCGCAGCAGCCACACCAGCAGCCAGGCCAGCAGCACGGAAGCGAGCAAAGCCCCCCATTCAGACAGGGCCGCCGCCTCGGTCAACCGACTGAGCCAGCTTTGAACATCCCGCAAACGGCCGCTGGCAGACGCGACCATGCCGACTTCAGCCATGAAGACATACCCCTGAAAAAAGTCCAGTGAATTTACAGATCAGCCAGCACGCGAATGTGAGCTTCCACACTGCGCGCCAGAGCGTCCAGATGGTAGCCGCCCTCCAAGGCAGACACGATGCGGCCCTGGGCATGGCGCTGAGCCACGTCCATGATGCGGCGGGTGATCCAGGCGTAATCGGCCTCGACCAGCCCGAGCTGGCCCAACTCATCTTCTCGGTGCGCGTCAAAACCCGCACTGATAAAAATCATTTCTGGCTTGAAGGCCTCCAGCCGGGGAATCCAGTGGGCCTCCACCAACTCGCGCACCGCCATGCCCCGGGTGTAAGCAGGCACAGGCAGGTTCACCAAATTGCCAGCCCGGCTTTCAGTGCCAGAGTAAGGGTAGAGCGGGTGCTGGAAAAAGCTCACCATCAAAATGCCCGGGTCCCCAGCCACGATGTCTTCCGTGCCGTTGCCGTGGTGCACATCAAAGTCGATGATGGCCACCCGCTGCAGGCCATGGCGCGACAAAGCGTGTTTGGCCGCCACCGCCACGTTGTTGAAAAAACAAAACCCCATGGCCTGGCTGCGGCAAGCATGGTGACCGGGCGGGCGCACCGCACAAAAGGCGTTGTCCATCTCGCCAGCCATCACCGCGTCGGTGGCAGCCACAGTGGCACCGGCGGCCCGCAAAGCCGCCGACCAGGTGAAGCGATTGACCGCCGTGTCCGGGTCAATTTGCAGATGCGCCGGCCCGCCAGCGAGCTGCTCCTCGGCCACCTGGGCCGACAGGCCGCGAATGGAGGCCATGAGCATGCGGTCATGGGCCAGCTCCAGCTCGGCCATGGGGGCCTCGGGGGCCTCGCGCTGAATCAGCACATCGGCCACACCGGTCAGCAGCAAGCGGTCATGGATGGCGTCCAGCCGCTCTGGGCATTCGGGGTGGCCCCTGCCCATCTCGTGTTGGCGGCACAGTGCGTGCGTGAAGAAACCTGTCCCCGGCATGGCGATTGATTTACGGTATGGTTCTGGCCACGATGAGCCGCATTTTGAACAGTCGCCCGTTCCCTGTGTGTCAGGTTAACACGGAGGTCCACCCGCTTTGGAGCCCAAGCAGCCGAGCCGGCCTTGTGCTGCAGGCATTGCTGCTGGCCTGCTTGAGTTGGGCCGCCTTGGGCCAGGGTGCTCAGGCGCAAACCGAACCCCAGCGCGCACAAAAACCCAAAGCGGCGGCCAACACGTCTGCCCAAGCCGCCGCCAAGACTTCCAGCAAAACGTCCACCAAGGCATCCACCAAGTCCAGCGCTAAAAAGCCTGCCCCAAGCAAGCCCACCAAGACCTCTTCGGCCCAGGCCCTGGTGGGCAGCGGTCCGGCCTACGACCAGCGGCCCGAGGCACAGGTATTTGCCCAAGCGATTTCCGAGCAGCGACAACTGCCACTGGCTTGGGTGCAGCAGGCCATGGCCCAAGCCCGCCAGTCGCCGCAAGTCATCCGGCTGATGCAGCCACCTGCCTCACCGCTGACTAAAAACTGGCGCATTTACCGCAGCCGCTTTTTAGACCCGCCCCGCATTGCCGCCGGCGTGGCCTTTTGGCGCGCCCATGCCAGCGAGTTGGAACGCGCCGAAAAAACCTACGGCGTGCCCGCCGCCATCGTGGTCGGCATTTTGGGCGTTGAAACCATTTACGGCCGCGAGATGGGACGCTTTCGGGTCTTGGACGCGCTCAGCACGCTGGCCTTCGACTTCCCGACCATCCATCCCCGCGCGGCCGAGCGCCAGGCCTTTTTTCGCAAAGAACTCGAGCATTTTTTGGCGCAAGAGCACGCCGCGCAAAGACCAGCCACCGCCGCCCTGGGCAGCTTTGCGGGCGCACGCGGCATGCCGCAATTCATGCCCTCCAGCCAAATGAACTTTGCGGTGGATTTCGACCGTGACGGCCGCATCGACCTGAGCAGCAGCGCCAGCGACGTGATTGGCTCGGTCGCCAACTACCTGCGCGCCTTCAACTGGCAGCCTGGCATGCCCACGCACTACCCCGTGGCTTTTGATGCGGCCCGGCTGGACATGGACAGCCTGATGGCGCCAGACATTTTGCCGACCTTCAGCGTGGCCAGTTTCATGGACAAAGGCGCCGTGCTTCAAGGCTCAGCGCTGTCACACCCCGGCCCCTTGGCCCTGATTGAGTTGCTCAACGGCCCCGATGCGGCCAGCTACGTCGCAGGCACTGAGAACTTCTACGCCATCACCCGCTACAACTGGAGCAGCTACTACGCCATGGCCGTGATTGACCTGGGCGAGGCGGTGGCCCAGCAAATGCAAACCAAGCCATGAACCCGCTCAACCCCAAAAAACTGCTGCTCACCAAGTGGACGGCCGTGACCCCCGTGGCCAAGCAAAAGCACTTTTTGGTCAGCCGGGTGATTCAGCCCGAAGTGGCGAGCGACCCCGTGGTGTCAGTGGAAATTGAAGCCGTGTTTTCCAAAGCCACGCAAGTCATTGCTTGGCGTGACTTGCAAAATGAGGGTGTGTGGCGGCAGGGTTGGGTTTGATCGGAAAAGTAATTCAACATCGCCTGTCATTCTTGGCACAGAAAGGCCTTTGCATTCCTTGTTATCCTCATCTCAGACTGAAGCACCAATGTTTGCTGGAGCAACCACATGAGTCATGACGAGTTTGCTGCGCCGCACCAACTGGACCGTCGGCTGGCGCGCAATCGACTCACCCGACGCGATACGCTGTGGCTGTTCGCGGCCGCCTCAACACTCGGCGGGTTGAGCAGCGGCTGCAGCACCTCGCCCGTGACCGGGAAAAAAATCCTTGTTGGCATGTCGCGTGCCGACGAACGCGCCATCGATAAAGAGCACGCTCCGCACCAGTTTTCGGTCGATCTGGGCGTTGTTCAAGACGCCGCAGTGAACAACTATGTGGCCGATGTACTGCAGCGGCTGCGCCCGCAGGCCCAGCGCCAAGATGTCAGCTTTTCAGCACGCGTTCTCAATGCCAACTACGTCAACGCCTATACCTTTCCCGCCGGCACCATGGGCGTGACGCGAGGCATCATGCTTGAAATGCAGGACGAGGCACAGCTGGCCGCTTTGCTCGGTCATGAGATGGGCCACGTCAATGCCCGTCACTCGGCGCAAAGCCAAGGCCAGGCATTGGTCACCTCTGCGGCATTGATGGGTTTGTCGGTGGCCTTCAATGACTCCAAATGGAGCCCCCTGATCGACTTGGGGGGACAGATAGGCGCCAGCGCTCTGCTGGCCCGTTATTCGCGCAGTCATGAACGCGAAGCCGATGCGCTGGGGCAGAAGTACATGGTGGCAGCCGGTTACCCCGCCCAAGGCATGACGCAGCTGCACGAAATGCTGCTGGCCACTGAAAAAGGCAAACCCAATATCTTGGAGACCATGTTCGCCTCACACCCGCTGAGTCAAGAGCGACGGGACACCGCCGCGCGCTTGGCAGAAACCGCGTACGCCGAGAGCCTGAGTCGACCCCGTGGTCGAGAGCGATACATGGACAGCACCGCCGGCTTGCGCCGACTTCAGCCTACAGTGCTGGCCTGCCAGAACGGCGAAACCGCACTGTCTCGCAAGCAGTTGCCAGAGGCCGAGCGACAGTTCGCCGCCGCGCTGCAACATACGCCCACGGACTACGCGGCCCATTTGCGCATGGCCCAATGCCAACACGCCATGGGAAAGTTGCCTCAAGCCCATCGCTATGCACAGACCGCCCGCGAGATCTATCCGCAAGAAGCGCAGGCCGTCAAACTCACAGCCAGCGTGCGCCTGGCCCAGAACGATCCCGCCGGTGCGTTGGCAGATCTGCAGCAGTTTGATCGTTT
>CANHKH010000247.1 GCA_947460165.1 Comamonadaceae bacterium | reverse complement strand
CTCACCGTGCACATGGCCGTGGGTGATTTCCTCGGCCGAGGCAGCGCGCACGTCCATCACCTCCACGCTGACCTTCAGGTGCTTGCCCGCCAGCGGGTGGTTGGCGTCCAAAATCACCTCAGGGCCTTTGATTTTGATGACGGTGAACACATGGGTGCGGCCGTCTTCACCCCGGCCTTCGAGCTGGCCGCCCACCTTCACGCCGGGGGGAAACTGCGTTTTGGGGATGCTTTGCACCAGTGCCTCGTCGCGCTCGCCAAAGGCATCTGCCGCGCTCAGGTCCAACTGGGCTTTGAAGCCGGCGGCTTGCCCTTCCAGGGCCTCTTCGACCTTGGGCAAGAGGTTGCCGTAACCGCCATGCAGGTAGGCCACGGGCTCTTTGCCGTTTTCAATGAGTTGGCCTTGCTGGTCGGAGACTTTCAGGCGAATGGTGACGGCGGTGTCTTTGCTGATGTTCATGTTGGAATCAAATAAACCGGCCTAAGGCCAAACCGTGCATTGTCGCCGCAATGGCCGGGCTTGACCGGCCTGCGCTTGCGCTGGGCATCTCGGGGCATGCAGGGCTTCAAAAAGCAGCTTCAGGGCCTGGGCCGCGCAAAAAAAAGAGGCCTGCCTGTTTCTTGGGCATTCTGTTGAAAGCCAAGCAGGGCGCGGGTTTGCGGGCTTTTCCAGGGACTTGTCCACAAAGCCGTGCACACCGGCCGGGGGTAACTTAAATTTGGTTAAACCGGCTTCTCTATGGTAGAGAAAAGCGCCCCGCACCTGCCCGGCTCGCCCTCAGGGGGCCGCTGACTTGACCGTTCCCACCATTTGCATGGCCGAAGCAATCAGGCCAGACACCTCGCTCATGTTGCCAGGCACGATCAAGGTGGTTTTGGCGTCTTGTGCCACTTTGGCATAGGCGTGCACGGCCTGCTCGGCCACCTTGAGCTGCACCGCCTGCTCACCCCCCGGCTGGCGAATGGCAGCGGCAATGCGCTCAATGGCCAAGGCGGTGGCGTTGGCCATTTCGGTGATGGCGGCGGCGTCGCCTTGCGCTTTGTTGATGGCCGCTTGCTTTTCACCCTCAGAGCGGGCAATAAAGGCTTCGCGCTCGCCAGTGGCAATGTTGATTTGCTCTTGGCGCCGGCCTTCAGAGGCGGCAATCAGGGCACGCTTTTCACGCTCGGCCGTGATTTGCGACTGCATGGCCAGCAAAATTTCTTTGGGCGGGGTGAGGTCCTTGATTTCATAGCGCAACACCTTCACGCCCCAGTTCAAGGCGGCCTCGTCAATGGCCGCCACCACCTGCGCGTTGATGATGTTGCGCTCTTCAAAGGTTTTGTCGAGCTCAAGCTTGCCAATGACGCTGCGCAAGCTCGTTTGTGCCAACTGGGTCACCGCCACGATGTAGTTGGACGAGCCATAACTGGCCAGCCTGGGGTCGGTGACCTGAAAGTACAAAATGCCGTCGACCTGCAGCTGCGTGTTGTCGCGCGTGATGCAAATTTGGCTGGGCACGTCCAGCGGGATTTCTTTGAGGCTGTGCTTTTGTATGACCTTGTCGACAAAGGGCACCACAAAGTTCAAGCCGGGGGACAAACTGGCGTGGAATTTGCCCAACCTTTCCACCACCCAGGCCTCTTGCTGAGGCACCACTTTGACGGTCTTGACGATGAACAAAATCGCAATGAGCACGAGAACGGCTGCAATTTCCATGAACTTCTCCCAGTTAAACCGACACAACAAAATCAGATTTTTTCAAGCACCAAGCGGTTGCCCACCATCGCTTGAATGCGGTGGGCGCCCAGCGCAGTGGGCTGGCCAGGGGCCAACACAGCCGTCCACATGGCGCCCCGGTGCTTGACCTGGGCCGTGCCTTGCACGTCCCAGGCGTCCACCACCACGGTGGCGCCCAAGTCCAGCTGCTGATCTTGCGCCTCTTCTGGCGTGAGCGCTTGGCGCTTGCGCCATTGCCCCAAGAGCACGGCCCCCAAGCCACCCACCACGGCGGCCACCACCAACTGCGCCAGCAGACCCAGGCCCGCCATGGCCGCCAGCGCGGCAGCGGCCGCGCCCAAGCCCAACATCAGCAGGTAAAAAGTGCCCGTGAGCAACTCCACCGCCACCAAGGCCCCGGTCAGCAACCACCACATGCTTGTCTCGTTCATGCTTTCGTCCTCTCTTCGCCTGTTGATGGATGGATTGACCTTGCCCGGGTGCGGAGTGCCAGGCTTCAGCTTGGGCTGATTGTGGCAAAGACAAGTTGTCGCCCGACCCACAATGACATTCAAGGCGCAAGCCCGCCCAGCTTGGGACAATGCCCTTTGTCTGCAGTGCTTGCGACCTACCGCGACGCATGTGCGCAACAGCCCCAAGCTTGCCCCTCACACACTGGAGCTCCAGCCATGACCCCCTTCAAACCTTACCTCAGCCCCACCGAAGCCCCCAACCGCGCCGAGGTGGACGCTTGGCGCGGCCTCACGGTCATGGAGTTTGGCACCGACTGGTGCGGCCACTGCCGCGCCGCTCAAGCCCCGGTGGCCCAGGCGCTGGCGCAGCAGCCGGCATGGCAACACCTCAAGGTGGAAGACGGCCCAGGCCGCGCGCTGGGCCGCAGCTTTCGCGTCAAGCTCTGGCCCACGTTGGTGCTCTTGCAAGACGGGCAAGAAGTGGCGCGCTTGGTGCGGCCCACGGCAGCGGCAGAGGTGGCGGCGGCCTTGGCGGCAGTTCGGTTGGGTTGAGCGGTTTCCATGCCATCCACTTCGTCCTTCATGCGCCACCCCCCCATTGAGCTGGCCGCCATCGAATCGGCCCTGCGTGCCCATGCCGACGCGCAGCAAGCCGTGCCCATGCGGGCTTACATGCTGGGCCAGTTTGAGTTTTTGGGCCTGCGCGCGGGACCCAGGCGCGAGGCACTCAAAGCCTTGCCCACATTCACAGGCACGGCCGACGACTTGCTGAAGCTGGCAGAGGCGCTGTGGCGCTTGCCCGAGCGCGAGTTCAAGTACGCCGCCATAGACCTGCTGGCTAAACACCACAAGCGGCTGGACCTGGCCGCCCTGCCGCGTCTTTTGCAACTGGTGCAGACCGACGCATGGTGGGACACGGTGGACGGCCTGGCCGCCGTGGTGAGCGACATGCTGCTGCGGGCCAAAACCACGCAGCCCCACGTACAAGGCCTGATGGACGACTGCTTGGTGCACCCCCACCTGTGGGTGCGCCGTGTGGCCATGCTGCACCAACTCGGCTGGAAGGCGCACACCGACCCCGACCGCTTGTTTCAATACGCGCTGGCGCTGGCCCCGGAAAAAGATTTCTTCATCCGCAAAGCCATAGGCTGGGCTTTGCGCGACCACGCCCGCCGCCAGCCCGACGCGGTGCGGGCCTTTTTGGCGCAACATGCGCAGCAGCTCTCGGGCTTGACTCGCCGAGAGGCGGGCAAGCATTTAGGCTGAGCCTATGGAGAGTTGAGATTTGATGCCTTGACCCGCCAGACGGCTTCTGTAACATGGAATCAATGAAGCCCTGATCCGTTCTTTTATCTGTGCCCGGAATCCATCATGTCGATGGAGCGCATCCAGTTGAAATCGCTGATGACCACTGAGGAGTTGCAGATGACCGACCTGCTTGACGACATCCATCCCGGCGAAATTTTGCTGGAGGATTTCATGAAACCCATGGGCATTTCTGCACGCCAGTTGGCCGCAGACATTGATGTCTCACCCAGCCGCATCAGCGAGCTGGTCAATGGTCACCGTCCGGTGACCGCCGACACCGCCTTGCGCTTGGGCTTGTTTTTCAGCATGGAGCCGCATTTTTGGCTGAACCTGCAAACAGAGTTCGACATGCGCGTGGCCTCGCGCACCTTGAGCGACAAAATTGCGCCGCGCATTCGGGTGTTTCAGCCGCAGAAGGTGAATTGAGGCACCAGGGCCACACGGCTTGATGCACATGCAGGCGTGTCAGCCTGCCAACAAAGCCGCCGCATCTTCATACCAATACACCAGCGCGGCGTCATAGCTTTCCCACACGCAACCGTGGCAGCCGCGCCCGCAGCAGGAGTTGGGCTCAGGTGGGGGCTGGCGAAAGTCGTGGCCGGCGGCCTGCAGGCGCTGCTGACACTGCGCAATGCCCAAGCGCACGGCAGCGCGCTGAGTTGGGTGGGGATCGGTCATGGGATGGGCAAAGTCTTCGCTGATGCGTCATTGTCAAACAAGCCGCATGCTCATCTTGCAGACCGCACCTGGCACCGCCTGGGCATGCGGCATGTGCAAGCACTTGAATGCAGGTGCAAGCAGGGGTAAGAGTGGACAGCGCACAAGCTGCACCCATACAAAATGGGCCGGATGGATGACACCGCTTACCCGCGCCCGCAGTTGGTGCGCGAACAATGGCAATCGCTCAACGGCCATTGGAAATTCACCTTCGACGACTGCTGCAACTTCATCCACCCCACCGAGCCCATCCCTTGGCAGCACCAGATCGTGGTGCCCTTCCCGCCCGAGAGCCAAGCCAGTGGCATAGGCGACAGGGGCTTTCACCCCGTGTGCTGGTACGAGCGCGAGTTTGACTTGGCGCCTGGCGACCAGCGGGTGCTGCTGCACTTTGGCGCGGTGGACTACTCGGCCCGGGTCTGGGTGAACGGTTTTTTGGTCGCCGAGCACGAAGGCGGGCACACCCCGTTTTGCGCCGACATCACGCAAGCCCTGAGGGCAGCAGGCCCACAACTGCTCACCGTGCGCGCAGAAGACGACCCCCACGATTTGGCCAAGCCGCGCGGCAAGCAAGACTGGCAGTTGGAGCCGCATTCCATTTGGTACCCACGCACCACCGGTATTTGGCAAACCGTGTGGCTAGAACGCGTGGGCCGCACCTACATTGGCCAGGTGCGCTGGACGCCGCATTTTGCGGGCTTTGAAATTGGCAATGAGACCGTGGTCGCCGGTGACAAGCTCGACGGCCTGTCGGTCGAGGTCAAGCTCTGGCATGGCGACAAAATGTTGGCCGACGACCGCTACATGGTGGTCGGCCACGAGGCCAACAGGCGCATTGGCTTGTCAGACCCCGGCATTGACGACTCGCGCAACGAGTTGCTGTGGTCCCCCGAGCGGCCCACCTTGCTGCAAGCCGAAATCACGTTGTGGCAGGGCACGCGCGTGCTGGACCGGGTGCGCTCCTACACCGCGCTGCGCTCGGCCAGCATCACGCGCGACCGCTTCATGCTCAACGGCAGACCCTACCCGCTGCGCCTGGTGCTGGACCAAGGCTATTGGCCAGACACGCTCTTGGCCGCGCCCAACGACGAGGCCCTCAGGCGCGACGTGGAGCTGGCCAAGGCCATGGGCTTTAACGGCGTGCGCAAGCACCAAAAAATTGAGATTCCGCGCTACCTCTACTGGGCCGACCGGCTGGGCCGTTTGGTGTGGGAAGAAATGCCCTCGGCCTACCGCTTCACCACCACGGCCATCAAGCGCACAGTCAGCGAGTGGACGCAGGTGATTGAGCGCGACTACAGCCACCCCTGCATCATTGCCTGGGTGCCATT
>CANHKH010000246.1 GCA_947460165.1 Comamonadaceae bacterium | reverse complement strand
TTGATGCCCCGCCTTGATGTGCGCCTGGGCGCAGGCATTGGCTTTGCCCTGGCGGCTGGCCTGGCGTGGGGGCTGGTGTTTGTGGCGCCTGTGCTGCTGCCCGACTACCCACCCGCCATGCTCACCTTTGGCCGTTACCTGGCTTTTGGTCTGGTGGCCTTGCTGCTGGCCTGGCGCGATAGGAGGGCGTTGGCCCAGCTCTCACGCGCTGACTGGCTAGAAGCCCTCAAGCTCGCCGCCGTGGGCAACCTGCTGTATTACCTGGCGCTGTCCTCGGCCATTCAACTCGCGGGTGTGCCGCTGCCCACGGTGATCATTGGCACGCTGCCGGTGGTCATTGCCGTGTGCGCCAATCTCACCCGGCGCGAGCTGGCCTGGCGCCGCTTGGCGCTGCCGCTGCTGCTGATGGTGGTGGGCATTGCTTGCGTGCATTTTTCTGAGCATCAGCGCCTGGCACTCGGCACAGCACCCGGCACAACACCTTCCAGCAGTGCCGCCAACATGGCCTGGGGCACGTTGCTGGCCGTGGCCGCCTTGGTGTGCTGGACCTGGTACCCCCTGCGCAACGCGGCCTGGGTGCAGCGCCACCCAGGTGTGGGCTCAGGCACCTGGGCCACGGCCCAAGGCCTGGCCACCTTGCCTTTGGCCGCTGTCTGCATGGCCGCCTACCTGCTGGCCACCGGGGCGTTTGACAGCGCCCAGCCCTGGGGGCCACGGCCCCTGCACTACGCGGGCCTGATGCTGGCCATGGGGCTGCTCGCCTCGTGGCTGGGGACGCTCTGGTGGAACCAAGCCAGCCGCCTGCTGCCCACCACGCTGTCGGGCCAGCTCATCGTGTTTGAAACCCTCTCGGCCCTGGCGTATGGCTTTGTGCACAGGGGTGCGTGGCCCGAGGCGTTGAGCTGGCTGGGCATGGCCTTGTTGGTGGCGGGGGTGGTGGTGGGGACGAGGGTATTTGCAAGAAGTGGTGCTTGAGCGTTCAGACGGGGTCTTGCCAAACCCTGACGCAGGCCGCAGGGGCGCATTTTTGTGGTCATACCGAACGCGACGCATTTCAAGAAAGTGAGCAACTGCCAGCACGGTATGCACAAGCGCATTGCCCTGCCATTCACTCGGTTACTGAATCCGTCACATGAATGTAACAAGAGCTATGCACAGTGAAGGCTCCTCAATTTGGAGCCCACCGTGTCCCACTCATTCGACCCCATTGACAACACATCCAACAACGAGCACTTCCAGGAAGTTCTCGACAAGGCCCTGAGCAGCCCTTCACGCCGGTCTATTTTGCGCGGCGGTTTGGGTCTGGCTTCGATGTTTGCTTTGCCCATGCTGCCCGGTTGCGGCGGCAGCAGCAGCACCGTTGCCGCCACCACCGCGAGCAATGTCTTGCCCGCCTTGGCCAGCAGCACCACTTTGGCATTCACTGCCATTGACAAAAGCATTTTGGACCAAGTGGTTCTGCCCACGGGTTACACCGCCCGCGTGTTGCACGCCACGGGCGACACCTTGAACGCAGCCGCTGCGGCCTACACGAACACGGGCTCGGAGACGGGCGACAGCTGGGCCAATCGCGTGGGTGACCACCACGACGGCATGCAGCTGTTTTACATCGACACCAACAACAAAGCCACCTACACCGCCACCGCCAAAGCCGTCATCGCCATGAACCATGAGAGTTCGGCAGATGCGCATTTCTTGAGCACCACCGGACAAAGCTCGGGTGGCGCGACAGGCAAAAAATTTGACCAGTTTGGCACTTGGGATGGCTTGGAGCGCCCTGCCGACCAAGTGCTCAAAGAAATCAACTTGCACGGTATTTCTTTGGTGGAAGTCACCCTAGACGGCACCGGCAAGCCCACTGGCTACAACCCCACCTCGACCTTGAACCGCCGCATCACCCCCCAGACGGTGGTCAACGTCACAGGCCCGGCCGCTCACCTGGCCAATTTGAAGAGCCTGATGGTCACGAAATTTGACACCACCGGCGCCACCGTTCGCGGCACGCTCAACAACTGCGGCCACGGCGCCACGCCCTGGGGCACTTACATTGGTTGCGAAGAAAACTGGGCCGCTTACTTCAACCAGCCTGCGGGCAGCACAGCGCCCACTGGCAAGTTGCTGACCTCGCGTGCGCGCTATGGCGTGGCTCGGGCACCCATGGCAGCGACAGGTCCTTATGGCAGCCAAGGCTGGTTCACACCCACCGATGCCCCAGACACCGACTCGCGCTTTAGCCGCTGGAATGTGGGCGTTGGCGTCAGTGAAGCCACGGACTTCCGCAATGAACCGCACACTTTTGGCTACAACGTGGAGGTCGACCCTGCCGACGTGAACGCCGTGCCCGCCAAGCGCATGGCCATGGGCCGCTTTGCGCATGAGGCCTGCGTGGTGGGTACACCTTCGGTGGGCAAGCCACTGGCGTTTTACATGGGCTGCGACAGCCGCAATGAGTACATTTACAAATTTGTGACCACCGAAAACTGGGATGCGGCCGACGTGGGACGCGGCATGCTCGCTGGAAACAAATACCTCAACGAAGGCAAGCTCTACGTCGCTAAATTTGCAGCCGACGGCACGGGCAGCTGGATTGAGTTGAACATCAGCAACCCCCTGATCAGCGGCTACGCCACTTTTGCCTTCGCCAACCAGGCCGAAGTGTTGGTGTTCGCCCGTCTGGCCGCTGACGCGGTGGGCGCCACCAAGATGGACCGCCCTGAGTGGGGCGCCGTGAATCCAGCCAATGGCGAGATTTACTTTGCACTGACCAACAACAACTCAACGAATCGCACGCCCGCTACAGTGGATGCCGCCAACCCGCGTTCGTACAACGATCCGGATGGCAAAAAGAGTTCGGGCAACCCGAACGGCCACATCATCCGCTTTAAAGAAACGGGTGACTTGTCTACAGCGATGACTTTCAAGTGGGATATTTTCTTGTTTGGTGCGGAGGAAGACTCGGCCGCCAGCGTCAACATCTCCAAACTCACCAGCAAAAACAGCTTGTCCTCGCCCGACGGCTTGTGGTTCAGCAAGAGCACGGGTATTTGCTGGATTCAGACCGATGACGGCGCCTTCACCGATGAAACCAACTGCATGTTGCTCGCAGCCGTGCCAGGCTCAGTGGGCGACGGTGGTGAGTTCACGGTCGCCAACGAACTGACGGGCGCTACCCCGGCCACGGGAAGCCAAAAAACCTTTGTAGGCGGCATCTTGGGTGAATCGCGTCTGCGCCGCTTCTTGGTGGCCCCCAAAGGCGCTGAGGTGACCGGCTTGACCGAGACGGCCGATGGCAAGGCCCTTTTTGTCAACATCCAACACCCGGGTGAAAACACCGCAAAAATCGGCAGCAACCCCACCTTTAACTTTGAAAGCCAATGGCCTGGCAACGGTGGTGGTTTGGCAGCAGCCCATGGCCCTGCCGGTCGCCCGCGTTCGGCCACCCTGATCATCACCAAAAACGATGGCGGGCAAATCGGCAAGTAAGCTTCGCTGAGCTACCAGGGTGGAACACACCGTTCCACTTTGCCTGGTTCACTTCGAGCCGGCCCATTGCATCCTCCAAAGGGGTGCAGTGGGTTTTTTGCTTTTCAGCTCTGTTTGATCAAACAAATGGCGCATTGAGATCGGTGTGCTTGTTCCTGAGAAATTCGGCCCCAGCGCTGCCACAATCGCCCCCATGAATTTCCAACGCATTCTGGTGCCCGTGCTCGCCATTGCAACGCTGGTGCTCGCCTACGTCTACTACCAATGGATGGGTCTGGCAGCCGCAGCCGCCATGCTGGTCATGTGGCTGATGCTGCATTTCACGCGGCTCATGCACATTTTGCAGCGTGCGGCCAAGCGACCTATTGGTTATGTGGACAGCGCCGTCATGCTCAACGCCAAGCTCAAGCCCGGCATGACGCTCATGCATGTGGTGGCCATGACGCGAGCCTTGGGCCAGTTGCGCTCGGACAAAGACGCGCAGCCCGAGCTTTACCGCTGGACCGACAACTCAGACTCGCATGTGGACTGCACTTTTGTGGGCGGTAAGTTGACCCAGCACAGCCTGTTCAGGCCTCCGCCCCCAGCGGCCGAGGGCGAGCCGCCGGCCACAGCCTAAAATATGTAAATTGCCTGGTGCAGCCCGGGTGCAGCGGCGGCCCCCGCCTTCTATCAATTGATTGAGACAACAAAGGACTTTTCACATGGTGCAGATTCCCCCCTCCATGGACGACCGCGACGGCAAAATCTGGATGGACGGCCAAATGGTCGATTGGCGGGACGCCAAAATCCATGTGCTCAGCCACACCCTGCACTACGGCTGCGGCGCTTTTGAAGGCGTGCGCGCTTACAAAACCGAGCAGGGCACGGCCATTTTTCGCCTGCAAGAGCACACCCAGCGCCTCTTTAACAGCGCCAAAATCTTGCGCATGAACATCCCCTTTGCCCTTGAAGAGGTGATGCAGGCGCAAAAAGACGTGGTGCGCTTGAACAACTTAGAGAGCTGCTACCTGCGCCCGCTGACCTGGATTGGCTCGCAAAAGCTCGGTGTTTCTCCGAAGGGCAACACAATCCACATCATGGTCGCGGCCTGGGCCTGGGGCGCTTACCTGGGCGAAGAGGGCTTGAAGCGCGGCATCCGCGTGAAAACCTCCAGCTACACCCGCCACCACGTCAACATCACCATGACGCAGGCCAAGGCGGTGAGCAACTACACCAACTCCATTTTGGCCAACATGGAAGCGCTGGACGACGGCTACGACGAGGCCTTGCTGCTGGACGCCTCGGGCTTTGTGAGCGAAGGCGCGGGCGAGAACATGTTTGTGGTCAAAGACGGCGTGGTCTACACCCCCGATTTGTCGGCCGGCGCCTTGAACGGCATCACGCGCAACACCATCTTCCACATCTGCAAAGATTTGGGGATTGAGCTGGTGCAAAAGCGCATCACGCGCGACGAGGTCTATATTTCTGACGAGGCGTTTTTCACCGGCACGGCCGCTGAAGTCACGCCCATTCGCGAGCTGGACCGCATCGAAATTGGCGCGGGCAGCCGCGGCCCTATCACCGAGAAAATCCAGGCGGCGTTTTTCGACATCGTGAGCGGTCGCAACCCCAAGTACGCCAACTGGCTGTCCTTGGTCTGACTCCCTCCTTGAGCCTTGACATGAACACCGCCATGGACCCCACCAACAAGCCGGGCAAAGTCATTGAGCTGCTGGCCAAAGACCTCAACAGCCAGGGTGGGGTGTTTTGCCCCAACCCCAGCATGGCGCTGTGGAGCGGCCACCCGCGTGTGTATTTGGGCCTGGCCGAAACCGGCTCGGCGCGCTGCCCCTACTGCGGCACCGTCTACCAGCTCAAGGACGGCGAGCATTTCCACGGTGGCCACTGAAGCTGGTGGCCGCCTGCGGCGGCTGCCATGAAGTCACGGCCTGAGCGCGCTGAAGCCAGCCACTCGCTCATCATCGCGCCGCAGTGGATAGGCGACGCGGTCATGACCGAGCCGCTGCTCAGGCGTTTGGCGGCCAAGGGCGAGCGCCTCACCG
>CANHKH010000245.1 GCA_947460165.1 Comamonadaceae bacterium | reverse complement strand
CCTGTACCAGCCCTATGTGGCGCCCATTGGCCTGTCGCTGCAGTGGTCCAATGGCCACCAGCACCTGCGCGGTGGCCACGGCGACCGCCGCCAACCAGGCTATCAAGGCCAATGGCGTTAAATCACAGCCTAAGTCGCTGCGCAAGCCTTGCGTTCAAGCCCTCTGCGGAGGGCTTTTTCACGCTCTGTGGCCGCGCGCCACCCGCCCCCGCCGCACATGCGCTGACCTAGAATCAAAGTTTTTGCCCGCCACAGCCCGTGCGCGGGCCATTTTTTGCCATTGCAGGGAAGCGTCCATGAGCACCGAACAAATCAGCAACGTCAGCGTCAACACCCAGGCCAATGTGTACTTTGACGGCAAGTGCGTCAGCCACGGCATCACCTTGGCCGACGGCACCAAAAAATCAGTCGGCGTGATCCTGCCCGCCACCTTGACCTTCAACACGGGCGCACCTGAAATCATGGAATGCGTGGGCGGCGCTTGCGAGTACAAGCTCGCTGGCAGCGAGGTCTGGGTCAAGTCCAGCGTGGGCGAGTCCTTCAGCATCCCCGCCCACTCCAAATTCGACATTCGGGTGACCGAGGCTTACCACTACATCTGCCATTTCGGTTGAACCTGAGCCCCAGCATGAGCACCATCCTCCAACACTTGCCCCAAGGGCAAAAAGTCGGCATCGCTTTTTCAGGCGGCCTGGACACCTCGGCGGCTCTCTTGTGGATGAAGCAAAAGGGCGCCGTGCCCTATGCCTACACCGCAGATTTAGGCCAGCCCGACGAGTCAGACTACGAAGAAATCCCCCGCAAGGCCATGGCCTACGGCGCCGAAAAAGCCCGCCTGGTCGACTGCCGGCTGCAGCTGGCGCACGAGGGCATTGCCGCCATCCAGTGCTCGGCTTTTCACATCTCCACGGGCGGCATCACCTACTTCAACACCACCCCACTGGGCCGAGCAGTCACGGGCACCATGCTGGTGGCGGCCATGAAGGAAGACGATGTCAACATTTGGGGCGACGGCAGCACCTACAAAGGCAACGACATAGAGCGCTTTTACCGCTACGGGCTGCTGACCAACCCCAGCCTGAAAATCTACAAGCCCTGGCTGGACCAACGCTTTATTGACGAGCTGGGCGGCCGCAAGGAAATGAGCGAGTTCCTCATTGCCAACGGCTTTGACTACAAGATGAGCGTGGAAAAAGCCTACTCCACCGACTCCAACATGCTGGGCGCCACCCACGAGGCCAAAGACCTGGAGCAGCTCAATTCCGGCATTCGCATCGTCAACCCCATCATGGGCACGGCTTTTTGGAAGCCCGAGGTCGACGTGAAGGCCGAAGAAGTGACGGTGCGCTTTGAAGAGGGCATGCCGGTGACGCTCAACGGCCAGAGCTTTGCCAGCTTGGTGGACCTGATCCTCAAGGCCAACGAGATTGGCGGGCGCCACGGCCTGGGCATGAGCGACCAGATTGAAAACCGCATCATCGAAGCCAAGAGCCGCGGCATTTACGAAGCCCCCGGCATGGCGCTCTTGCACATTGCCTACGAGCGCCTGGTCACCGGCATTCACAACGAAGACACCATAGAGCAGTACCGCATGAGCGGCCTGCGCTTGGGCCGCCTGCTCTACCAGGGCCGCTGGTTCGACCCGCAAGCCATCATGCTGCGCGAAACCGCCCAGCGTTGGGTGGCCCGCGCCATCACCGGCGAGGTGACGCTGGAGCTGCGCCGTGGCAACGACTACAGCATCCTCAACACCGACTCACCCAACCTGACTTATGCGCCCGAGCGCCTGAGCATGGAAAAAGTGGAAGACGCGCCGTTTTCCCCACTGGACCGCATTGGTCAGCTGACCATGCGCAACCTGGACATCACCGACACCCGGGCCAAGCTGGGCATTTACGCCCATGCGGGGCTGTTGTCGGCGGGGCAAGGGCCGCACATCTTCAAGCTCGAAGGCAGCAAGTAAACCGCCCCGCGCGCGTGCGTCCACACGCGCGTGGCTTTGGCCAGTTCACCCTTGCCCGCAAACCTTCAAGCCGAGCGCAGCGCTGTATGAGTTTGCGCCGCCTCTGACCATCACATATTTTGAAAACGGGGGTCCTCGTCGGCAGGCGAGCTGCCGCGCGGGCTGGAGCCCGACTGCACAGGGCCAGAACTGCCCGGCCCAGCTCGCTCCCCGCCTTGCGGCTTGGATTGGCCTGAGGGCGGCGACAGCACAGACGGCGCCCTGGACACCTTGGGCGCGCCCACACCCGCCGAGCGCGCCACACTGCCTTGCTTGGCGCCTTGAGGGGCGGCAGACTGGTGTGTCCCCGCTGCCGCTGGCGCTTGCAGTGGGCGGGCCGCGGCCGCCTTGGGCTGGGCCAGGGCCTGGCCGGCCTGTTCCGCCGAATGCGTGGGTTTGTCGTTGGTTGGATGGGCCGCTTGGCGCATCGATGTGTCGCTGGTCTTCAGGGCGCGCACGCCATGGCCCTTGTTGCTCGTCACACGCTTCATGCTTTTCTCCTGGGGTTGGAACAGCGCCCAGGCTAGCCAGCGTGCACCAGCACGGCTGTAGGCCGACAGGACCGGCCGCGTAGGAAGAAGGCGGCAGTCCCGCACAAGCTGTGCGGGCTTGAACGGCGCCCGCGCAAAGCGTCTTCTTCCCAGGGGCTGGGCGCCGCGTCAGGCGGCTCAGGTCAGGGCGGGCTCGGGTGCAGGCAATGGCCTGGGGTCACGGTTGTGCCCGCTGTGGCGGTCTGGTCTGGCGCCGCAGAAATCAAAGAAATTGCTGCCTCAGGAACAACCGGAACGAGCTGAACGAGAGCAAGCAGCTCTGGTGCTGCCGCGTCAGCGCCCAGCGTGTGGCTGGGCCCAGGGTCTTCAGGTCGAGGATGTTTCTCGTTGGCATCTTGTGGGGTGCCAGTCCCCACGCTGGAAGAATGGCTCGTGTGCAGCTCCCGGCCAATTCGTATGACGAATCGAGAAACTTGGCACGGCCCTGCCCGGGCCGTCGCAAGTGCGCTGGCCCCTGGCATGCAGACCAGTCCCTCCTTCAGCGCGGCGAGCGGGGCGGCGGTGGCGTGCGGCCAGCGATGTGCCTGAAGGTGATGCGTCCCTTGCTCAGGTCGTAAGGCGAGAGCTCCAGCGAGACTTGGTCACCGGCAAGAATGCGAATGTGGTTCTTGCGCATCTTGCCCGAGGTGTAAGCAATCAATTGGTGACCGTTGTCCAGGGTCACCCGAAATCGCGAGTCTGGCAGCACCTCTTGCACCAGCCCGTGCATTTCAATAAGTTCTTCCTTGGCCATAACTTTCTCTGCTTTTCCTCAACATGAAGAACCAGCCCCTGAACCTGACATGGCGCTCGGGAGGATGAAAGAAGATTTCACCGAACGCAGGCCGCAAGAGTGGAATGCGGGGATTTTAATGTCCCTGCCGGGCTTGCTGACCTCCACCCTGGGCGCCCGCCTACATGCAGGCCCACGCGAGTTGCCCACACTCAGGCCATGGCTGGCTCTGGTCTCTTTTTTCATGGCGGTGCAACTCATGCAGCGCGCTCGCTTGGCGCGGGTCAGTGCATGCTCGGCCGAGCCGGCGCCACCGGCACACAGGACAGACTCGCGCAGCTCCTTGGCCAGTCTGTCTGGAGTCCTTCACCTGCTTTTGATGGGACCGGCCCGCGCCTGCACACACGCCCATGACAAGCACTGCGCATTACCCTTGTTTGGCCGGCCGCGTGGTCTTCATCACGGGCGGGGCCAGCGGCATTGGCGAAGGTTTGGTGCGCGCCTTTGCGGCGCAGCACGCCAAGGTGGGATTCATTGACATCAACGAGGCCGCTGGCTGCGCGCTGGTGGACCAACTCGCGAGCGCCCCCAGCGGCCAGGGACAAACGCTGTTTCAGGTGTGCAACGTGACCGACACCGCCGCGCTGAAACAGGCTTTGGCGCGCGTGCGGCAAGCCCTGGGGCCGGTCAGTGTGTTGATCAACAACGCAGCCAGCGACCAGCGGCACACCATTGACGAGGTCACGCCCGCGTACTTTGACCATGCCGTGGCCATCAACCTCAAGCACCAGTTTTTTGCCGCGCAGGCGGTGGCGCCCGACATGCAGGCCCAAGGCGGCGGCAGCATCATCAATGTGGGCTCCACCAGCTGGATGATCAAAGCTGCGGGCTACCCGCTGTACGCCAGCTGCAAAGCGGCCGTGCATGGTCTGACACGCGCGCTGGCCCGCGACCTGGGTGCCAGCCGCATCCGCGTCAACACCTTGGTGCCCGGCTGGGTGATGACGCGCCGCCAGTTGGAGCTGTGGGTCACGCCCGAAGCCGAGCTTGAAATCGACGCCGCGCAGTGCCTGCCCGGCCGCCTGCAGGTGCAAGACGTGGCCCAGATGGCGCTGTTTTTGGCCTCGGACCAGGCGCGCATGTGCACCGCGCAAGACTTTGTGGTGGACGCAGGCTGGAGCTGAGGCATGAATGACAGCTTGAGCGCCGACAGCGTGGCTAACTTTCAGGCCCACTTGGTGGCCGCTGAACACATGCCGCGCTGCGCACTGGGCGAGGCGGCCACCTGGAGCGCGGCACGCGGCGCGCTGCTGTGGACCGACATTGCAGGCTGCCGGCTGTGGAGCTTTGAGCCCGCCACGCAGCAGGTGCGCCACTGGACATTGCCCGCCCGCTTAGGCAGCTTTGCCTTGACGCCAGACCCCCAGCGCCTGCTGGCCGCTTTTGAGCACCAGCTGGCATGGCTGGACCTGCGCCATGGCGAGGTGACGCCTTTGGTGGACTTTGATGAGAGCCTGCCCACCCGCGCCAACGACGGGCGCTGCGACCGCGCGGGCCACTTTGTCTTTGGCACGCTGGACGAGCAGCGCGGCCCATCACCGCTGGGCCACTGGTGGCGCTACAGCGCGCAAGGCACGCTCAGCCGCCTGAACCTGCCTGCGGTGACCATTCCCAACGGCCTGGCGTTCAGCCCCGACGGCGCACGCATGCATTGGTGTGACAGCGCGCAGCCACGCCTCTACTGCGGCGACTACCAAGCTGCGGATGGACACATTGCCAAGCCCCAGGTGTTTGCCGATTTGCACCAGGGCGAGCCCGACGGCGCCACCATCGATGCCCAAGGCAACTACTGGAGCGCGCAGTGGGGCGCCAGCTGCGTGCTGGCCTTCAATCCCCAGGGCCAATTGATCGCCCGCGTGCAACTGCCGGTCAGCCAACCGAGCTGCGTGGCTTTTGGCGGGCCGCATTGGCGCACGCTCTACATCACCACTGCCCGCGTGGGACTGAGCGATGCGCAACTGGCGCAGGAGGCAGATGCAGGGGCCTTGTTCAAGGTGGAGCTGCCCTGGGTGGGCTTGTCTGAGTCGGTGTTTGGGCAGGGCTGAATTTCTGTGGGTGTCGCTGCCATGCAAAAGCTGGACGACATGCATCAAGTCACACCATTGCCTCACGCGTGCCCCCCTCCCCAGCCCTCCCCCCAGAGGGTTGGAGGGAGCAAGGCAAAAGTCCCCGATTTACTCCCTCCCCCTCTGGGGGAGGGCTGGGGTGGGGGCATCGCGCGGCACGATTG
>CANHKH010000244.1 GCA_947460165.1 Comamonadaceae bacterium | reverse complement strand
TACACATGAACGTGTGGGCGCGGCTGTGCGTAGGCATGGACCAGGGCCGCAAGTTCGCGGCCACCGGTGTCTGCGTTGGGCAAGGTGATGACCAGCTCGGTGCCCTGCAAGTCGTCAAGGGCGTCAAACAAGGCTTGCAACTGCAAAGCCGAGTCACCTTCTAAGGTGACCGGATGAAAAGTGACCAGCAGATTTTTAGCGCCAAAGGAAAACCCCAGCGACTGCTCCAGAGCCTGCCGGTCCAGCAGGTCCAAGCGAGTGATGGCGTCCACACCCAGGCCGCCCACCATGAACACACGCTCGGGCGATTCGCCCAGTTGGACCACGCGGCGCGCGTACTCGGGCGCCGCCACAAAGTGCAGGTGCGACATTTTTGTCACTGCATGTCGAATGGCGTCGTCAATCGCCCCTTCGGTGCTTTCCCCGCCATGCACATGGGCCACAGGAATGCCACCAATGAGCGCGGCGGTGACCACCGACAACAGTTCAAAGCGATCGCCCAGCACCAGCACCACATCGGGCTGAAGCTTGGCCAAGGCATCGGCAAAGCCCATGGTGCCCACCCCCACCGACTTGGTGATGGCGCAGGCGCTGTCACCATCGAGCCGCATGTCCACCCGGCAGTCAATGGCAAAGCCGGCCTGCTCAATTTCTTGGTCAGTCTGGCCAAATTCAGCCAACAAATGCATGCCTGTGGCCACCACCTGCAGCGTCAAGCCCGGGGCCAGAGCGATGTCGTGCATGAGTGCGCGCAAAAGGCCAAACTCAGCCCGCGTGCCGGTGACCACACAAATTTTGCGTGTCATAGCTCGATCATCTCGTCGGCGCCAAAGTCGCGCACCGCCACGCGACCGAGCACCTCGTCCCAGCGCATGGGCGACAGGCCCGTGCCCGGCCGCTTGACCGCCAGGTTCTCAGCGGAGAACAGCTCGCCGGCCGCAATCGGCCGGCGGGCCACGATGGACTTGCGAGCAATGGCTTTGTTTTTAAGCTCACTGGCGCTGGGCCGCTTGATGCCGTCACCCAAGGCCAATTCCACATGGCGAATGGCGCGCACCATGGCCGCCAGTTCCTGGGGCTCCAAGCTGGCCAGGTGGTCTGGGCCAGGCAGGCTGCGGTCCAGGGTGAAATGCTTTTCAATGACGCAAGCGCCCAAAGCCACCGCAGCCACAGGCACTTCGATGCCGGCGGTGTGGTCCGAGTAGCCCACGCGCACGCCCAAGGCCTGGCGCATAGAGGCCATGGCATGCAGGTTCACCTCTGCCATGGGGGCGGGGTATTCGGTGGTGCAGTGCAACACCGTGATGTTCGAGCGCAAGGTCGAGCCCGCCTCAATGGCGTCTATGGCCGCCTCCACCTCGCCCAGTGTGGCCATGCCAGTGGACAGCAGCACCGGTTTGTTCAGGCGCGTCATGTAGCGCAGCAAAGGCAGGTTGGTCAGCTCGCCAGAAGGAATTTTCACCATGGGCAGGCAGCCGAGCTCGCACAGCAAGTCAAAGCTGGGCGCATCAAAGGCCGTAGAGAAAAAACCGATGCCGCAACGCCTGCACTCCTCGATCAACATCTCATGGTCTTGGCGAGAGAGTTCGAGCTGCGCCAGCATCTGAGCCTGGCTTTGCGATGAGCCGGTGCGTCGGGTCTGGTAATCGGCCTTGGGCGCGGTCTGGGTGACCAGTTGCTGGGCCGAAAAAGTCTGGAACTTCACAAGGTCTGCACCGGCCTTCGCGGCCTGGGCAATCAGCTCGCGGGCCATGGCCATGTCGCCGTTGTGGTTGACACCCGCTTCGGCAATGATGAGTGTTTTCATGAGAGTTTCCTGGCAGGCACGCCCGCATACACGCCTTCGGCTTGGCAGTCGCTCAGCACCACAGCGCCTGCGCCTATCACGCAAAACGCACCCAGACTGAGCTTGGCCTGCGGAGTGCCTTGGTGAATCACGGCGCCGGCCCCCACCCAAACGCCCTCCCCGACCGCCACATTGCCCAACACGCAAGCCTGTGGCGACAAGGTGGCAAAGTCGCCGATCAAGCAGTCGTGGCTGACAGTGGCGTTGAGATTGAACAAGGTGAAATCGCCCACTGCAATGTCGCAGCTCAGGCGAGCCCCCGCGCAGACAATGACGCCCTGCTGGTGCTCAATGCGCTCACGCTGGCCACGGCCAAAGCTGGCCGCCGGGTGAATCAGGTTGGCAAAGCGCCGGCTGGCGTGGCGCCTGGCCAAGGTGCGTCGCAAGGCCGGCTCACCCACGCCTATCACACAGCTCAGGTCTGTATAGCGATGCAGCTCGGACTCGCTGATCACGGTCGCGTCCAGGCTGAGCTGCGTCAGATCCTCGCCCGCGCGGGCAATGAACACCGCCTCCAGGCCCAGCTCGTTCGCAATGTCGCGGCATTCCCTGGCCATGCCCGAGGTGCCAAAAATACCCAGCTGCCGGCTCATGCCAGGTCCTCCGCACGCACGCTGCTGGGCAAATTCACCACCCTGTCCTCCAAGTAGGCTGCCTGGGTCAAAGGCCCCCGGCGGCAAGCCGCGTACATGGGCAACTCGCTCATCAAGGTCCAGATCGGCCGGGTCATCACCCCTTGGAGATGGCTTTCGGACAGCAGCGCATCGCGCTGGGCTCGGTCTTCACACACCACGGCATTGAGCCAGTAGTTGGAGCGGCAGCCCTCAGGCTCATGCACAAACTGCAGGCTGCCCTGCAGCACCTGGGCATAGCGCAGTGCCAGCTCGCGCTTGGCGGCGATCATGGGCTCCAGCATTTCGAGCTGGGCACAGCCCAGCGCGGCGTTCAAATTGGGCAGCCGGTAGTTGTAGCCCAACTCGTCGTGGACATACTCATAAGGATGCGCCGTCTTGGCCGTGGTGCTCAGGTGCTTGGCCCGCTGGCCCAACTCGGCCCCGGCCAGCACCATGCCGCCACCGCCAGTGGTGATGATTTTGTTGCCGTTGAAACTGAGCGTGCCGAGGGTGCCCAGGGTACCGGTGTGACGCCCCTTGTAGAGCGAGCCCAAAGACTCGGCCGCGTCTTCCACCAGCAGCAGGTGCCAGCGCTGGCAAACCGCCAGCAGGCCATCGAGGTCGGCAGGATGGCCAAAGGTGTGCATGGGCAAGCAGGCCCGAATCGGTCGCAGGCCGTCTTTGCTTCTGCAAACGCCGTCATGGTCCAGCAGGGCATGCTCGTCCAGCCAATCGGCCAAGGCCGCAGGCGACAAGCCCAGGGTGTGGCGGTCCACATCCACAAACACGGGCTCTGCGCCGCAGTAGGCAATGGCATTACAAGTGGCCACAAAAGTCAGCGGCTGGGTGATCACCAAGTCGCCCTGCCCCACCCCGGCCAGGCGCAGCGCCACATGCAGGGCGGCCGTGCCATTGACCATGGCCACCGCGCGGGGGCTGCCCGTGTAGGCGGCCATGTCCTGCTCAAAGCGGTCAACAAATACCCCCACGCTGGAGACAAAGGTGGAGTCAATGGCCTGGTTCACATAGGTCCGCTCCTGTCCGGCGAACAGGGGCTCGTGCAGGGCGATGACGCCCTCGCTGCGGTAATGCGCGCGGACAAAGCCTAGGAGTGCGTCAAACATGGGTGGCTCAGACGTTGTAGATCTCGGCCTTGTAGCGGGCGAGCTTGTCGGGCTGGCTGAACCAATCGATGGTGGCTTGCAGGCCCTGGCGGATGTGGTAGGCCGGCTCAAAGCCGGTCAGCTCACGCAGGAGGCGGTTGTCACACCACAGGCGAAACACCTCCGATTTTTCCGGCCGCAGGCGCTGGTCGTCGGTGATAAAGGCCACGTCGCTGTGCATCAACTCGCGGATCAACTCCAGGGTGTCGCCCACTGAAATTTCAAAGTTGGAGCCAATGTTCACGGTTTTCCCAATGGCTTGCTCGCATCGCGCCAGAGCCAGAAATCCACGGCAGGTGTCGGCCACGTAATTGAAGTCGCGTGTGGGGCTGACGTCGCCCAGCTTGATCTGTTTTTGACCGCTGGCAATTTGCGTGATGATGGTCGGTATCACGGCCCGGGCAGACTGGCGTGGCCCGTAGGTGTTGAAAGGCCGGGCAATGGTCACAGGCAAGCCAAAGGCGCTGTGAAAACTCATGGCCATGGCGTCTGCACCTATTTTGGAGGCGCTGTACGGCGACTGAGGCTGCAAAGGATGACTTTCATCCATGGGCACGTAGCGCGCCGTGCCGTACACCTCGCTGGTGGAGGTGTGAATCACGCGCTTGACGCCATTGTCCAAGGCCGCCTGGCAGATGTTGAGCGTGCCTTTGACATTGGTGTCCACGTAACTGTCAGGCGCCACGTAGGAATAGGGAATGGCAATGAGGGCGGCCAGGTGGAACACCACATCCACGTTCTGTGTGATGTGCCGGCAGTAGTGGGGGTCGCGCACATCGCCGCACACCACCTCAAGCTCGTTTTTGCAGGCCACTTCGTCGAGCCAGCCCCAGTGGTTAAAGGAGTTGTACTGCGCCAGGGCCTTGACTTTGTAGCCTTGCTGAACCAACAACTCGCACAGGTGAGAGCCTATAAAACCGTCGGCGCCGGTGACCAAAGCGGTCTGCGGGGGAGATGTGGTGTTCATGTTTTTTTGCTGGGCTCCACCGACCACGGCCTGCGCCATGTGCGGGCTGATTAGCGATAGGCGGAGGCCATTCCTTCAAAAGTGTTTTTCAAGCCGCTTCGGGTGCTGGTGGATTCGCCCACCAAGGACTGCATCACGCTGAACTGGTTCATGTAGCGATCAAGCGAGCGTTGCAGGCGGTCCTCAAGTGTTTTCAGCTGGTCTTTGTACTTGGTGACTTCCTTATTGGCCGAGTCAATTTGGACTTGGATGACACCTTTGGCATAGGACTTGGTCGAAGCCAATGAATTGATCGCACTGATGGCATCACCGGCCAAACCTTGCCCGGTGCGGCTGTTGGTGTTGCTGGTGAAAAGCCCGACCACACCCTCAAAATTATCCTTGAGCGCAGCATCGAGCTTGGCGGGCTTGTCCAGTGCCAATCGCCCACTCAAATCAAGGTTGATGCCCAAGTCACGCAGGGCATTGATGGGCGTGTTGCCACTGTCGTTGCCGCGCACCAAGCTGCGCATTTGACTGCGCACCGATTGCAGCAGGCGGTCACCCACCAAGGAGCCTCCCAGTGTCTCCACCTCACTTTTACTGTCCGCCAGCTCTTTCAATGCCTCTTGCAAATCGTTGAAACTGCTCACCAAGGCCGTGATGTTGTCGCGCACCGGCTTGACGTCCCGGCTCACAGCAACGCGCACAGGCGTTGTGCTGACAGCGCCCAGTTGCAAGGTCACATTGGGGATGGCATCGGTGAGGGTGTTGCTGGCAGAGGTCAAGGTTTGACCGCCCACGCGCACTCTGGCGTCGCTGGCCTCGGTCAAGATGCGCTCTTGCAGTTTAGGAATGTCAGCGGCCGCTTGCTGCCCGTCAAGGTAAGACTGCGGCTTGATCTCCACTGAAAAACCACGCTCCACGCCCATTTGGCCTTGCAACTCCAAAGCGTGGTAGGTCACGCCGTTTTGGCTGTAACGAACAATCTGCGCGTTCAAACCCGTGGCATTGAGGCTGGCATCGGCG
>CANHKH010000243.1 GCA_947460165.1 Comamonadaceae bacterium | reverse complement strand
TGACCACGCAAATCCTTGCCGACTACGGCGCCGACGTCATCAAGATTGAGCCGCCCGAGGGCGACATCATGCGCCATGCCGGTTCGGTCGCATCGGATGGCATGGGCTGCATTTTTCTCAATCTCAACCGCGGCAAGCGTTCGGTCGCCATCGACCTCAAGACGCCGGACGGGCGCGCCGTGCTGCGCAAGCTCATCAGTACCGCTGACGTGTTCATCCACAACGTCAGGCGCGGCGCGATGGACAGGCTGGACCTCTCCTACGAGGCGGTCGCCGCGATCAACCCGCGCATCCTGTATTGCACCGCCACCGGCTTTGCCAAGGCCAACACGCGAGCCGACGCCGCGGCCATCGACGACGTGATCCAGACTTCTTCCGGCCTGGCCGCGCTCAATGCCGGTGAGGACGGCGTGCCGCGCTTTGTGCAAAGCTTGCTTGCCGACAAAGTCGCGGGCATGGGCCTGGCCTGCGCCGTGCTTGCCGCGCTGTACCGGCGCACCGTGACCGGGCGCGGCGGCTTGGTCGACGTGCCGATGTACGAAACTCTTGCCGCTTTTATGCTGATCGAGCACCTGCAGGGCGAAAGCTACGAGCCGTCCCGCGGCGAGGTCGGTTACCACCGGGTGATGAGCGCACGAGGCCGCCGTATTTACACGGCCAAGGATGGTTATGTCGCCATGACGCCCTACAGCGGCGTGCAGTGGGCGCAGTTTTTTCGTGAAACCGGCAGGCCCGAGCTGGCGGACGACGTGCGCATCACCAATGCGGTGGAGCGCAACGCCCATGTGGGCGAGCTCTACGACATGATTGCCGCCGTCGCCGGCACGCGCACCGTCGCCGAATGGGAGGCCCTCGCGGCACGCTTTGGCTTCCCAGCGCAGCGCGTCAATTCCCTGGCCGATGTGGCGGTCGACCCGGACCTCGTCAACACCGGCACCTTGGTCGCGCGCGAGCACGCCGGCGTGGGTCGCACGCGCATGCTCGCCTCGCCCGGTTTTTTTGACGGCGCGGCGGCGCGCCATCCGGGTGTTGCGCCTAAATTTGCCCAGCACACGCAGGCGGTGCTGGCCGAGGCGGGCTATTCCGCTGAGGACATCGCGCGCTACGCCGCGAGCGGCGCGGTGCGCCTAGCTAGGGCCAAGACATGACTCGCTTTTATGAAGACTTTGAAGTCGGTGCGACCTACCCGACCTCCTCGCGACTGATTACCGATGACGACCAGCAAGCCTTTTGCAAGCTGGTGGGTTATGACGTACCGCTCTTCCTCGATGACGCCTATGCGCAATCGCGCGGCCTGCCCGGGCGCATCTGCCCCAGCCACCTGGTCATGTCGTTTTCCACCGCCATGACGGGCAAGCTCTTTCAGGCCAGCGTGGTGGCGCTGGCCGGCATTGAGGGCGTCAAGTTCCTGCGCCACGTGCGGCCCGGTGACACCCTGCGCACCGAGGTCGAGGTGGTGCAAAAGCGCATGACTTCCAAGCCGGGGCGGGGTCTGGTGGTGTTTCGCGACCACGTTTACAACCAGCACGACGAAGAAGTGTTTCGCAACGACAAGCACGCGCTGATCCGCTGCCGCGACAGCGCGCCCGAATAAATCACTGAGGCTGAAGTCATGAGCGCCATCGAAAAACCAACTTCAAAATATGTGCTCAGGCCGGACGACATGGAATCGTATTCGCCAGCCAACCACACCGGCACCAAGAACACGCGCCTGGTTTCGGCCGCGATCAACGGCGCGCAGTACATGGAAGTCGTGCTGGGCGAGGTCGAAAAAGGCGCCGGCGTGTCCACCCACGCTCACCCGGGCATGGAGCAGGCGCAGTACTTCATCGAGGGCGAGGCCGAGGTCATCATCGACGGCGTGGCCCACCAGGCGCGCGCCGGCGACCTGTGTTTTTTCCCGCCCGACGTCTTTCATTCTGTGCGCGTCACTTCCGAGCGCATGAAGGTCTTGATCATCTACTCGCCGCCTTATGCCGAAAACCCCGACAAGGTCGTGCGCAAATAATCCCACCGCGACCCCACACCTCCCAAGGAGCACCTCATGAAAAAAATTGCGTTTGCACTGCTGGCATCTCTTTTTGCGCTGTCCAACGCGGTGGCACAAACCTACCCCACCAAACCCATACGCATGGTGGTGGGCTTTGTCGCAGGTGGGCCCACCGACGCAGTCGCTCGCCTCTACGCACAACGCCTGGGCAATGTGCTGGGTCAGCAGGTGGCCATCGAGAACAGGGGCGGTGCGGACGGGGTGATTGCGGCCGACCTTGTCGCCAAGGCCCCGCCTGACGGCTACACCTTGTTTTTTGTGTCGGCCGGGCATGCGATCAACGCCAGCTTTTACCCCAAAGTGCCGTACCGCACGGTGGAAGATTTTGCGCCCATTACCCTGGTCGGCGAATCGCCCAACATGATCACCGTCACGCCTTCGCTGCCAGTGAACACCCTCAAAGAATTCATCGCACTGGCAAAGTCCAAGCCGGGCGCGCTCAACTATGGCGCGACCTCCAGCCCGACCCTGCTTGCCACCGAATTGTTCGGCGCTCTCTCCGGCATACAGCTCACGCGCATCCCCTTCAAGGGCGCGGCGCCGGCCATGGCGGCGGCGATGTCAGGTGATGTGCAACTGGTGATTTCGGGCATAGGCACCACGCTGCCGCAGGTCAAGGGTGGCAAGTTAAAGGGCTTGGCCGTGACCGGCGCCAAGCGCTCGCCGCTCGCCCCGGAAATTCCCACGGTCGTCGAGTCGGGCATTAACTTTGTTGCCACCACTTGGTATGGCGTGCTCGCCCCGGCCGGCACGCCGCCGGCCATCATCGCCCGCCTCAATGCAGCCTCGCGCAGCTTGCTCGAAGATGCGGAAGTCAAGGCCCAGGCCGCGCCGCAAGGCGTGGTGCTCACCCCCTCCACACCCGAGGAGTTCGGCACATTCCTGCGCAGTGAGGTCGCGCTGTGGGCCAAGGTGGTGAAAGATACCGGTATCAAGGCGGAGTAAGTTTGACTTCGGACAAGGCAGAACCAGCCATGCATTCCATGTTCACGCGCTCCCTGTTTGCCCTGGTCGCGGCAAGTTGTGCCCTCGTCAGCAGTGGGGCCGTGGCGCAGGCGAGTTGGCCGACAAAGCCCATACGCCTTGTCGTTCCCTACCTCGCCGGCTCTTTCACCGACCTTGCCGCGCGCCGCATGTCGGCCGAGCTCACCGAATCGCTGGGTCAAACCGTGATTGTTGAAAACCGCACCGGGGCGAGCGGCATCATCGGCATAGACGCGGTGGCCAAGTCGCAGCCCGACGGCTACACCTTGCTGTTTACCGAGAACACCTTTACCGTCAACCCGGCGCTCTTCCCCAAGCTGCCTTACCAGCCGCTCAAGGATTTTGTGCCGGTGGCCTTGCTGGCCGAGGCCCCCACTGCGATGTGGGCGCGCGTTGACCTGCCGGCGGCCGACGCCCGTGCGCTGGTGCGTCTGGCGCAGGAAAAGCCCGACAGCCTGAGCTTTGGCTCGGGCGGGCAGGGGACATCGTCGCACCTCGCCGCGGCGCTGTTTTTTGACAAAGCCAAGATCCGTGTGATCCACGTTCCCTACAAAGGCGTCGCCGGCTCCATCGCCGAAGCCGTTGCCGGCCGCATCGATTTCGGCACGTCCAGCCTGGCCAGTGCCAGCGGGCAGATCAAGGCCGGAAGGCTGCGCGCCCTGGGCGTGACCGGGTCGCAGCGCAGCCCGCTGCTGCCCAATGCACCGACGTTTGCCGAGCAGGGCTTTGCCGACTTTGACGCGCCGATCTGGTTCGGCATGCTCGCGCCCGCCGGCACGCCGCCGCCGGCCGTGGCGCGCCTGCAGGCCGAGCTGGCAAAGATCATGGAAAAGCCGGCCGTGCGCGAGCTCTTTAACGGCCAGGGCGCGCGCGTCATGTCGATCAGTTCACAGGAGTTCACCGCCCGCATGACGCGCGAGATCCAGCAGTGGACCGACCTGGTGGCGCGCACTGGCATCAAGGTGGAGTGATGGACCCGCTTGTGCCAGGAAGGCAGTCGGCTGGAAACGGCCGACTGGCAAAGCCTTGCAGCTTCATCGCGAGTTCTTCCCAGGCATCGCAGTGGGCCATCAGATTTGCCCGCGCTGGTGTTGCAGGCCTCTTGCGGGGCGACATCCATGTGTGTCAGGGCTTCAACCTAAACCCGGCAGTTGGCCGCTTGCTTGCGCTGGAAAAACTTGATGAATCAAACACCTGCGCCCACGACGGTCTTCACCTCATGGGTGAAGCGCTGCACGGCCGCAGGTCTGCCGCTTCAGGCCTCTGGCGTTGTTGCTCGCACCCCCCGGACAGGCAGTCCGGGGGGCACTCGCGCCTAGCCACAGACCTGCTTCGTCAGCCCCTCGTCCGCGCCTAAATGCCGGATTTAGGTTCAATGAACAAGTGCGCGTTTCCTTGGTGATGCTCAGTGTTGATTTGATTGACAATTAGAAAATGAAGATTTGGTACCAGAGCATGACCAAGGCCAGCGCTTGGCCGGCCTACAACGTGGCATTGCGGGAAGTGATCTCCAGCGTGTGCGACGCCGGGACCGAGTTTGAGGTGCACGGCATCGAGGGCGCTGGCGGCGTGGGTGACCAGTACCGCTACCTGGAGTTCATCGAGACGCAGGAGGTGCTGGCCAACGTGGAGCGCGCCACCCGGGAGGGTTTCGACGCTTTCCTCATCGGCAACATCGCCGATCCCGGGCTGCGCGAGGCGCGCGAGATCACCGATATGCCGGTGCTCGGCCTGGGCGAGACTTCTGGCCACTTCGCCAGCTTGATGGCCGGCAACTTTGCGCTGGTCACCGGCTCGCCCAAGCACGTTCCACGCATCACCGAGAACTTTCGCCGCTACGGCCACACCCACATGCTGCACAGTGCGCGCTCCATGCAGATGGTGCGGCTGGTGGACCTGGACGACGGCTTCACCGATTCCGGCGCAGGCCGCACGCTCATCAACAACTTTTTTGCCCAGTGCGAAGCCGCTGCTGCGGAAGGCGCCGAAGCCATTGTTCCGGCCGTCGGCGTGCTGATGGTGCTGCTGGCCAAGGCCGGGATCCATGCCACGCCCTCGGGTCTGCCTGTGGTCAACGGCGTCAAGGCCCTGGTCAAGATGGGCGAAACCGCCGTGAAAATGCGCGCCAGCATGGGTGGCGTGTGGACCTCGCGCCGCTGTACCTATCAGCAGCCGCCTGCCAGCTTGCTGGCAGAAATTCGCAGCCATTACGGGCCGGTCTTCAGCACGCTGCCTGACCCGAACCCCTGAGCCCCAAATCCTCAGACCCACCGGAGCCCTGCCATGACCCGCCTGCTGCGCCGCCATGCCATCACCGTCGTCACCGCCATCACCGCAGGGCTGTTGCCCTTGACGGCAGCCCTTGCCCAGCAGGGCACCTGGCCCGAGCGCCCCATCCGTATCGTCGTGCCCTACGGTGCCGGCGGCAGCGTGGATGCCATAGGCCGCACGCTGGCGCAAGAACTGAGCACCCGCCTGGGCCAGCCGGTCGTGGTGGAAAACCGCGTGGGCGCCGGCAGCAATGTGGGTTCTACCTTCGTGGCCAAGGCGCCGCCCGACGGCTACACGCTGCTGCTCACCTCGCCCGGCAACGCCGTCAACGTGAC
>CANHKH010000242.1 GCA_947460165.1 Comamonadaceae bacterium | reverse complement strand
TCTTCAGCTCTTCAGCGCTGTGCCCGAGTGATCAAAACCACCATTGGCTCAAACCGCTGGCACGCAAGCTGGGGCGGTCAATGGCTGCTTCGAGCAAACCGGCTTCGGCCTCGACCAAAGTGAACTGTTCGCGGGCCCGCGTGAGCCCGGTGTAGACCAGCTCGCGGCTGAGCACCTCGGCGCCACCGGGCGGCAGTACCAAAGCGGTGTGCTCGAACTCCGAGCCCTGGCTTTTGTGCACCGTCATGACAAACGCGGTGTCGACCTGCGCCAAGCGCATGATGCTCACTGAGCGCAGGGCTTCACCGTCCAAAAACCAGACCTTGGGCTTGCCTTCGGTACACGGCAACACCACGCCAACGTCGCCGTTGAAGACGCCCAACTGCGCGTCGTTGCGCGTGACCATGACGGGCCGTCCTTCGTACCATTCGCCTTTGACTTGCAGCAGGCCCGCATCGGCCAGGGCTTTTTGCACCGCCGCATTCAGCGCTTGCGTGCCCCAGTCGCCCTGGTGCACCGCGCACAAAATGCGAAACCGCTCGAAGGCCTGGAGCACGTTGCCCACCCATTGGGCGTGGCTTTGGGCATCCTTTTCCGCCGGACCGGCTTGCATGAGGCGCAAATAGTCCGCATAAGAAGCCTTGCCGCAGGTGCCCAGCGCCAGCGCGCAAACAGCTTGGGGCGTGGTCGGTTGAAGGGAGAGCAGCGCACTGGTTTCGTTGTGGCCAGCATCTTCGCCATTCGTTGCCGAGCGGGGACTCGCCCCTACAAGTTTCTCGGACAAGACAGCGCGAGCCGCCGCCGCATCGCCCCGGTTCACGGCCTGCGCCAACTGGCCAATGGCCCCTTTGAAGCGGCGGCTTTGGCGCAGCATCACAGTTTGCTGGGCCAGCACGGGCGCGGCATGGGCCAAGCATTCAGCGGGCAAGGTCTGCCCCGTCACAGCTTGCACAAACTGCGCCGTGGCCCCGCTGTAGCGACCCGCTGCCGCGTCGTGGCACAGGTCGCCCAGCACCGCACCCGCTTCAACAGAAGCCAGCTGGTCTTTGTCGCCTAGCAACACCAAGCGCGCCGTGTGCGGCAAGGCCAACAGCAGCGCGTCCATCATTTCCAGGTGCACCATCGAGGCTTCATCCACGATCAGCACATCCACATCGAGCGGGTTGGCGGCGTGGTGGCGAAACTGGCGTGTGTCGGGCCGCGCCCCCAGCAGCGAATGCAGCGTGCGCGCCGGGCCCATACGGGCGATCAGCGCGCTCAAGTCCAAGCCTGCATCGGCAGGCACGGGCAAGCGGGTCAGGGCATCGTCGATCGACTGCTTCAGACGCGCCGCCGCCTTGCCGGTGGGCGCAGCCAGCGCCACGCGCAGCGGGCTGCCATCGGGGTGCAGCGCCAGCAGCAGCGCCAGCAAGCGGGCGGCGGTGTAGGTTTTGCCGGTGCCGGGCCCACCGGTGATCACCGACAGCCGCGCCCGCAGTGCCACAGCGCAAGCCACTTTCTGCCAGTCGGTGGCGGTGGGCGCTTCGGGGTTGGGCACAAAGAAGCGGTCCAGCCATTCGCGTGCCGCCGCTTCGGGCACGGCCAGTGACTCGCTGGCACGCTGCAGCAGGCTCTGGCCCACGCGCTGCTCATAGCCCGCATAGCGGCGCAAGTACAAGAGCGGCGCATCGGCCGATCCGCCCAGCACCATCGGCTGGCCTTGGTCGGGGGCATCGACCCCACGCCAACACGGGCCTGACACCGTGCCCTGCAAAGCTGTTTGCCAATCGACCAGCGTGGCGGGCAGTTGCGTCCACATGGCCTTCAGGCCCTGCGCACCGTCCACCGCCGCCGCAGGCCAGCCCAGCAAGGCCACGGGCGGCTGACACAGATCGGCCACGGCCAAGCAGGTGTGGCCACGCCCTTCCATGTGGGCGAGCACGGCCGCAGCCACCAGCAAGGGCGCAGGTGCCTCGGCATTGAGGCGCAGCACCTGCGCGGCAAAAGCGCTGTCGATGTGGCGCAGCAGGCCTTGGCCGGTCCACAGATTCAGCCATTGCAGGGTTTGGAGAGCGTTCAAGCCCTGGGCGGGCAGGTCCTTGAGCCAATCCATTTGCGCGGTGGGCACGTTCGTGAGGCGTGAGGGATTTTTCAAACCCATGCCACCACCTCGGTGTTCAACATGGCATCCAGGCCATCGAGCAATGCCAGTGGCGCAGGCATGGTGCAGCAGCCGCCCGAAGGCCCGTCGATGCCGCGCAAAAACAAATACACCGCACCGCCCAGCTGCTGCGCCGGGTCGTAGGCAATTCCTAAACGGGCGCGCAACCGGCGGTGCAGCGCCAGCATGTAGAGCGCGGCCTGCACCTCGTAACGGTGTTGGGCCATGGCCGCATCCAGGGCCTGTGCGGTGTAGGCCGCGTCATCGGTCCCCAGGTAATTCGATTTGTAGTCGAGCACCCAATAGCGGCCTTCGTGCTCGAACACCAGATCGGCAAAGCCCATCAGCATGCCGTGCAGTTGCGCGTCGGGCAGTTGCGGGCGGCTCACGCCGGGCAACAGGTGCTGTTGGCACAGGGCATCGACCTGGCGTGCATGCAGGCGCTCGGCGGGCAACCAGAACTCCATCTCGGGCAGCAGGTCACCCAGCGCGTTCAGCGGCGCGTTCGGACCTCGCAAAGGCTGGGCCACCACACGGCTGAGCCACTGCAGCACGTCGTTGGCCTGGGCTGCATAGCCTGCGTTCTCGCAGCGGTATTTCAGGCGCTCGGCCTTGGACGCATCGAGCACAAATCCATCGGCCGCCAACCATTCGAGTTGGCCGTGCAAAAAGTTGCCTGCTGTGGGGCCTTTGGCAAAGCCGTGCCACGGGGACACAGCACCGGGGTTGGTTGTCAATACCGTGGGCATGCTCGCATCTTCTGGCGGTTCGTCGTCTGCAGGGCGCGGCGGGTTCAGGTGCAAGACCAAGGGCGCCAAGGTCTGCGAAGACAGGTCACGCGTCAGGCGAGAAAAACTCGCGATCGTCCACGACTTGTCGATGCGGGCGGTGCAGCTCAACGCCTCGCGCAATTCGGTGGTGTGCGCGGGCTTGTGCCACAGCGTCAGCGGCACTTCGGCGGGGGCGACTTGCATGTGCACCGACAAGGTCTGGCCTTGCGCATCCGTCTGCAGGGCTTGCAGCTTGCTCAGCCAATCGGCGGCCTCACATTCTTGACCGCTGCTCAGCAAATGCCCGGCGGCGCAGGTGTGGTTCACGCAGGTTTTGCCGTTGCCGCGCTTGACCGCGCTCCAGCCCACCCACAGGGCATGGCGCGCCCGCGTGAGCGCCACGTACCAAAGGCGCAGGTCTTCACGCAGGCGGTCGTGGTCCGCGAGCTTGGAGTCTTCCTTGTCGAAGTCCAGCGTCCAGTGGCGCTCGCCCTCGCCATCGTCCAATTGCAGCACGGCGGCTTTGTCGGCCGTGACCACGCGGTGGCTGTGCGCAAAAGGCAGGCACACGACCGGGTACTCCAGACCCTTGCTGGCGTGGATGGTGATGACCTTGACCAGGTCTTCATCGCTTTCGAGCCGCACGGTTTGCTCTTCGCTGCCCGAACCACTGGCACCAGCCTTGCCCGACTGCGCTTCGTCGATTTGCTGGGCCAACCAGCGGATCAGGGCCTGCTCGCCATCGATTTGGCCGCTGGCCGCTTGCAACAATTCGGCCAGGTGCAGCACATTGGTCAGACGGCGTTCGCCATCCGTCTGACCGCGCCAGCGCCCGGCCAGCTGCAGCACATGCAGCGACTGGCGCAACATGGCCAGCACGCCCTGGCTTTGCCAGGTCTGGTGCAGTTCGCGCATCTGCTCGGCGCGGGTGTCCAGCAGTTCGTCTTGCGTGGCCAGGTCGTACAGCTCGGCCAGCGACAGGCCCACCGTGCGCGTGCCCAATGCAGTGCGCACGCGGCGCATGTCTTGCGGCTCGGCCACGCCGCGCAGCCACAAGCACAGGTCTTGCGCTTCATCGCTTGCAAACACCGAGTCACGGTCTGATAAGTACACCGAGGCGACGGCCCGCGCGCGCAGCGCGTCGCGCACGGCAGCGGCCTCTTTGCCGGTGCGCACCAGCACGGCAATGTCTTTGGGCTGCAAGGGTTTGTCGCCGCTTTCATCATCAGCAAACCGGGCTTGTGGGTCGCTCAGCCAGGCCACGATTTGCTCGGCGCACAGGGACGACAGATGCGTCTGTGCATCGCGTGTGCTGCGCAAAGTGGCGTCGTGCACCACGGTCATGGCGGGCACATCGCCCACACTCGTCGTGAACACTTCAGGGCGGCCCTTAGCACCCACAGGCTGAAAGGGCAGAGGGTCTTGATCGTCTTGATCGCCTTGCTTGTAGCCAAAGGCGTCTTGCGGAATTTCAAACCACCGGTTGACCACCGCCACCACCGCTTGGGTGGAGCGGAAGTTGGTGCCCAGCACATGGAGGCGGCCTGCGGTGGCGCGGCGCGCGGCCAAGTAGCTGTGGATGTCCGCACCCCGAAAACCATAGATCGATTGCTTCGGGTCGCCGATCAGCAGCAGCGCCGTGTCTGGCCGGTTGTCGGCCGTGCGGTAGATGCGGTCAAAGATGCGGAACTGCAGCGGCGAGGTGTCCTGGAACTCGTCAATCATCGCCACCGGGAACTGCTCGCGCAGGCGCTGCGCCAAGCGCTCGCCCGATTCGGGATCGGCCAGCGCCACATCCAGGCGCTGCAGCATGTCGGCGAAGCCAAACAAGCCGCTGCGCCGCTTGAGCTCGTCCATGCGCTGCAGCACATGGGTGCGGGCGTGCAAGCGGGCGACTTGGGTGGGGTCAGGCAATTCTTGCAAGGCGGCTTGCAGGTCGGCATAGGCTTGAAACTCTGGCGGCCAATCCACAGGCGCTTCGCCGGGTTTGCGGCAAGCCATCAAGCCTTCGGGTGTGAAGCGTGCCCAGCCTGTCTTCATGTCCTCTTGCAATACCTTGGGTTCGTCTGCGCTTTGCGCCCAAGCTTTGAGCACTCCCAACCACTCGGCGCATTTTTTGTACGTCAGCTTGCGGCCATCCCAGCTCGACTTGTGATGTTCCAGCTGCGCCTCGATCCAGCCCAGCAAGTTGTCGGCCCTCTCGCACCAGCCCTGTTTGAGGGCCTGGAGTTGCGCGTCGCGCTCGGCCTGCGCCGCACCCAACACCTGCGCCAGCGTGCCGGGTGCGGCATCGTCCAGCGGCACAGCCATCAGGGCGCGCATGTCTTGTTCAAGCGCGGGCACATCGCGCCAAACGCCCAGCACCTGTGTCACCAGTTCCGTGCCCATGGGGTAGAGCTGCTGACGCCAGTAGTCCTGCACCGCTTCGAGGCGCAGCGCGGCTTCGTCGCCCACCAGGTTTTCTTCAAACAGGCTGCCACTGTCGAACGCATGTTCGCGCAGCATGCGTTGGCACCAGGCGTCGATGGTGTAGACGGCCGCGTCGTCCATGGCCTGCGCGGCCAGCGCCAAGCGGTGCGCGGATTGCTCGCGTGGCTCGCCTGCAGGGTACTCGTCCTTCAGTTGTTGCAGGAAGGCGTCGTCGGTTCCGGCCATGCCCCGGAACACCTGCGCGGCCTCGGTCAATCGAGAGCGAATGCGGTCAGACAATTCTCGGGTGGCGGCGCGGGT
>CANHKH010000241.1 GCA_947460165.1 Comamonadaceae bacterium | reverse complement strand
TGTCTGCCAAGGTGGGCATGTCGCCTCAGCATTTGTCGGAGATTGAAAGCGGCAAGCGCGATCCGCGTTTGTCGTCCATCGAGCGCATGGCGGAGGCGATGGGGATGACGGTGTTGATCGTGCCGGACGTCATGGCACCGGATCTGCGCCGCTATGTGGCCAACAACGGCCGCATCTATACCACCCACGCCGGCCAGGCCGCTGCCGCGCCCAACCACCCTGAAACTCCAAATCCCGACCATGCCCAAGAAAAAACCTGACCTGGCCACCACTCAGCCCTCAGTCCCAAGTCCTGAGTCCTCCTCCCTGTCCTTCACCATCGAAACCTTCGACGACCCGGAAACCGGCCAACCCACTCAGTGCGGCCGTTTCAGCCGCCACTGGCAGGACGAAGAAGCTCTGGACGTAGTGATCGACAAGCTGGAGTCCGGCCAACTCAGCCACAAGCAAGCACTGATGCAAGCACGCAAGCTGGAAGCCACCACGCCCTACAACCTGGAAATTCAGAACTTCATGGCCAACCGGCTGTGGGCACTGGGCCTGCAGGATGAGGCCACCGAGGTGTATGAACGGGCCTACAAGCAGGCACTGACCCACATCCCCAAAGGCTTCAAAGGCCAGATCACCTGGAGTGAAGTGGACAACCGGTTCTTCCTGCGTCTGGCGCATGGCACCTTGCTGGGCTTGATGCAGACAAGGTTCAGCCAGACCCACCAAAGACAATGCAATCGCATTGACACCGGCAAGGCGAATGCATTACCATGGCTGCACAAGACCTTCCACACCGGAGATCACCATGCCCGCCACCCTCGAAGCCGAATCCACACTGACCGATCGTTACCAGACCACGGTTCCGGAGACCGTGCGGCGTGCCCTGCGCTTGCGTAAGCGCGACAAGATCCAGTACGTCATCCGCCCCAGTGGTGAAGTGGTCCTGAGCCGGGCCAGTGAGGCCGAAGCCGATGACCCCGTACTGGGCCAGTTCCTGGGATTCCTGGCGCACGACATCGCCACCCACCCCGAACGCCTGCAATCGCTAAGCAGCAGTCTTGTACAACGGATGCAGTCGCTGGTCGGTGAGGTGAACGTGGATTTGGACGCCCCGCTGTCGGAAGATGATGAATGAGGGCCACCAATCCTGCTCAAATGTCCATCCATGGCTGGACGGTGTTTGCGCACCCCCTGTTCATGGCTCAAGTTGAAGCCTTGGCCCAGGAAGTCGAAGCACTCAAGCAAAAGGACCCTGCTGGGTACGTCAAGAAAAACGCCACCAAGCGACTGGCGGCCATTGCCAAGCTGGCGTTTGATGTGATCCCGCAAGACCCCTCCCGGGCGGAGTACCGTCAGGCTGCAACACTGGGCGCAGATCGAAAGCACTGGTTCCGTGCCAAATTCTTTCAGCAGTACCGCCTGTTTTTTCGGTACCACGCGGGCGCCAGGGTGATCGTATACGCCTGGGTCAATGACGACGACACCAAGCGCGCCTACGAGAGCAGCGATGACGCCTACCGCGTCTTTCGAAAGATGCTCGAGAGCGGCCACCCGCCTGACGACTGGGATCAACTACTCAGCCAGGCCGAACTTGCTGGGAATCGGCTGGTGCAAGCACTCAACACCTTGAACATACGGTAACTATCTTAAAAGCTCGCGACTGCCAAGGTGATCCATGCCACCCCTGGCTGCTTCTCGATCACAATCTGGTCGCCTTCCAAACGATAGGTCAACTGGCAATTGAACCTTGGGTTGGACAAAACATCGGCGTTGAAGATCACAACATTCTCGCCCGCAGACCTGCGCACGGATGGCGTCAAAAGGCCTGGGTGCCCCTCCCGGTGGATCCTGGCACCCATCGACTGGCAAAACGAATAGTCCACCGGATGCAAAAGGTCTGAGTACTCAGTGCTTGCGGCACGGAAATCCAGCAGTGCTGCTGCGCAGGCCACTTGATAGACCTTGCGCTCGGCGATGACCACTTGTCTGTCATACCCGGCATCACAGAGCAGGCTCTTGTACCAGTGGTAGACCGACTCATAGACCGTGGTTTCAACCGAATCGGATCCGTACCACACGCCGTATGTGCCATCCGAGAAGCGACTTGCCTGCCAATGCTTGAAAGGCCAGGTAATGGCATTGAACCATTCGGCGTCCTCAAACGGACGATGAATGACTGGCGTTCGTGACCGGTACGGTGGCGGCTTGACCTCGCCCTCCACCTTCTGAGCCAGCGACCATTCGGCCGGGTCATCGGTGAGATCGTCAAACAAATCTTGCGACGCCCGCAAGGAGACGATATTCCGGGCCACATCCTGATGGACGTCGGCGAGCGTAAGTTTGGAGAACAGAGAATTCACTGCGCGCTCAGCTCAAACGCCCCGCGCGCGATCCAGGTAGCCACGCACCATCAGTAGGCCAGCAAACCCCCACTCTTTGACCACCTCCACAGGCGTCAAGTTGTCGAACGCTTTGTTGCGGGTGCTCATCCAGCGGTAGGCCAGGTCCCGATTTTGTGGGAACAGCAAGCGCAGGTTTTTGTGGATGCCCAGCAAGTGCCCCACTCTTTCGTACTGGTCACGGCTGGTACCAATGGGCTTGCCGTTGCGGTAGTTCGACAACGCCGCCCGGTTGCTGCCGGCAATGCCCAGCAATGCTGCCTGGTCCTCGGTGCTCAACTGCCAATGGTCGAGCAAAGTCATGACCATCTTGGCCAGCGCGCCACGGTCTTGTGACGCGGTCACTTCTCGTTCAGCTACGGCACCCATGGTCAACTCCTTTTACGATCACGGGTTCAAGTATAGCAGTTCGTTGCGAAAAAAACAATATTTGTTTTCAATCAAACATATCGTCATCTTGCGAATCACGCTTGGCTTTCATGGCAAGCAGCGCGTTCATGGAGTCGTGACAACACCTGCGGAAGGACACCAACATGAACGGACGATGCATCTCCCAAACAGAATTGGCTCAGCGTGGGGTGGAGTTGCAGCCGCTGGTGGACGCTTTGAAGCGCGACATCCTTGGCCGATGCCCGTGGACAACCACTGGATCGAAAACCGGATCAGGCCGATAGCGATAGGTCGGAACAGCTGTTGCAAGTGGCCCTGCAGAGTCTAAAATCAAAAAAACACGATCCAAATTTGAAAAAAATCATCATCATTGCAGGACCTAACGGCGCTGGCAAAACCACATTTGCCCGTGACTTTTTGCCTGCTGAAGCACAAACGCTGCGTTTCATTAACGCCGACTTGATCGCCGCCGGCTTGGCTCCGTTCAATCCTGAAACGGCTTCTTTTAAAGCTGGCCGACTGATGCTGGAAGAAATCGACGAATGCGTCAATGCTGGACACAGCTTTGCCTTTGAAACAACGCTGTCGGGCTTAGCCTACTTGAAAAAGATTCCCTTGTGGCAAGCCCACGGTTACCAAGTTAAGCTGTGGTTTTTGTCATTGCCCAATGAAGCCATCGCAATTTCAAGAGTCGCCCGCCGTGTTTTGCAAGGTGGTCACAACATTCCTGAGGATGTGATTCGCAGGCGGTTCAAAGCAGGCTTAGATAACTTCAATGAGCGCTACAGCAAGGTAGTTGATTCATGGGCATTCTTTGACAGCTATCAGCGGCCCCCCATACTGATCGACTGGAGCAACAAATGAATCCCAAAGATATCCGCACCTCTACTGACCCAGATTTGGCAGGTTCATATGCAGCGATGCTTCGTGCAGCCAAGTCGGCAGAAGATCTTGCAATCAAGACCAACACCAGCATCCTTGTGTCACTTGATGGCAAAGATGTTGAATTGACGGCTGCTGATTTGATCAAGCTTCGTGACCAAGAAGCACAGCAGTCACACCATTAAGCTGTTTAGACGCTCATCCACTAGCCAGCTTCGCGCTGGCTTTTTTGTGCGCTCTGCTTTCGCGCAGTTGATAAGTAGTCGGCCCAGCAAAACTCACCGCATCACTGCCAAGCCCAAGAAGCCTCCACCAGCTCGGCGTGCCGGCCTGATCGTGAGCAGGCGAATAATCGCCGGCAGGCCGGCTCCTACAAGGGGAGGAGCATCTTGTATTTGAATTTGAATTTGTAGGAGCTTGCCTGCAAGCGAATCGTGCCGGTCAACGGGCATCACCCCACGCCAACATTCGCCGGCACCGGCAGGGTGTACTGGCACGCCAGCAAGGTGCACGGCCCGGAGTGGGCCATCGACTACCTGGAATCTGCCGCCTGCGACTGGACGACAGAGGAAATCGACTTTGTGGATTGGGTGTTCAACGCCGCGCCCGTGCTCAAGGAGCGAGCCGCATGGATGGGACTGATCGAGGAGCTGACCTGTTCGTGGGACGCTGTGGAACGCGCCCCGTATGCGCAAAAGTCAATGGCATTAAGCGACCGCATCACCGACACCCTGTCCAAGAAAATGGTGCGCAAGGTCAAGAACCGGTGGGGAGAAGATATCTGGCCTTGGGACCGAGAGGGATTCAAGCGGCCTTCAAACCGATCCGCGCACTGACTCAAGCAAAGGCATCCGCTTCAGCCAAAACCTTGCCTGCCGCATCCTTGGCCGCCAGTATCGGCGCGCCATCCACTGGCCATTGAATCCCAACGGTCGGGTCACACCACAGCAGACTGCGCTCATGCTCGGGGTACCCGTAGTCCGTCGTCTTATAGAGAAACTCAGCCGCTTCGCTGGTGACAACAAAGCCATGCGCAAAACCTGGTGGCACCCATAGCTAACCGATGCGGCAAGCAAGATCACTGAGGTCGGCTGCTGGGCGCACGCCAGGCGCAAGTTCCACGACTTGCACTAGGCCAGTCAAAGCCAGATGGCCGAGCAAGCAAATCGCGCACATTGACGCGGTGGAGCGGCAGGTCAATGTGGATCCTAGTCACGGGCAACAAATCAAGCGATCGCGAGCGTCAAGTGACCGATCGGCTCTGCGGCAGGCCGCACCTTGATTTCGATGTCGTACCCGAGACGATTCAGGCACTCCATCAGCTTGCGCTCGGAGAGGTTGGCGAAGTCACCGCGCATCATCGCCGACACTTTCGGTTGCGCAATACCCATGCGCCGGCCAGCCTCTTCTTGGGTCAAGCCAAGACGACGCACGGCACGGGAGATCTCGATCACCAGACCGGACTTGATCTTGAGCTTCTCGGCGTCGGCCAAGCCGAGGTCGGCGAACACGTTGCCAGAACTGGTTTCGATCTCGATACCTTCAATCATGCGCTTTGCCATGTCGTAGCTCCTTTGCCAGCGCCTCGGCTACCTTGAGCCTAGCGCGAATGATGTCCATGTCCTCTTTCGGCGTGGCGATCCCGCTCTTGCTCTTCTTCTGAAAGCAGTGCAGGACAAACACCGCTTCCGCGAACTTCACCGTGTAAACGGCGCGGTAGGTACCGCCTACATCGTCCTCGACGATCTCAAGGACACCGGCACCGCCGAAGCCCTTGAAAGACTTTGCCGCGTCATGCTTATCCCCTCGCTGAGCGAAATCCAGGGCATGACCGAAGAACTTGCGCACATTGAGCGGAAGCGCCATGAGATCGCGCTTGCTCCCGCCAACCCAAATCAACAGCTTCTGTGTTTCGGCCACTGTGCCAGTTTATACCAGTTCAGATATGAATTCAACCCTTTGTGACCAATACGCCGTCAGCGCAACCAGCGTCAACACCACATGTG
>CANHKH010000240.1 GCA_947460165.1 Comamonadaceae bacterium | reverse complement strand
TCACCTTCAAACTGACCCAAAACCGCTGGAAGATAGACGACGTACTGGGCGTGTGGCCCTTGCACGGCCTGTGCGGTGCCTGGGGCGGCGTGGCCTGCGGGATATTCGGCAGCCAAGCCCTGGGTGGCTTGGGCGGGGTCAATATAGGCGCTCAACTGATGGGCACGGCCATGGGCGTGGGCTGGGCTTTGCTCGGCGGCTGGGTGGTCTACGGCCTGATCAAGGCGGTGGTGGGCTTGCGCCTGTCTCAAGAAGAAGAGTTTGAGGGCGCCGACCTCAGTGTGCACCGCATTGGCGCCACGCCTGACCGGGAAGTGAACTGGTAAAACGTTCAAAGCGGCGGGCCGACAGCCGACCAATCGCTAAAAAAACCACAGTTTATGGTTCAAAAAATGAGTTTGTGACTGCGAGAGTGAAATTTCAATGTTTTTTTCAAGTCTTTGATTTGAAACAAAATTTTTACTTGCGCTGACCTGTCCACAGACGCGATGCAGGGTTTTTATCGATAGCGCACAGAAAGTTTGTTCAGAACTGGGGTAAGCACTTGTTAATCTGCTTGCCTTTGTTTAAGCAATCTCGCGCATAATCCGCAGGGTGTAGTGGGCAACTGCCGCACGAGTCAGGTGATTGGTCAGTTTCGCGCTCAGTGCTTTCGGGACTCCATCGCTTTCGTTTCAGTGTTTTTGAGGAGTCCCAAGATGGGCAACAAGCTTTACGTCGGCAACCTGCCGTATTCCGTGCGCGATGAAGATCTGCAGCAATCCTTTTCCGAATTCGGTGCTGTGACCAGCGCCAAAGTCATGATGGAGCGCGACACCGGCCGCTCCAAAGGCTTTGGTTTTGTGGAAATGGGCAGCGATGCCGAGGCACAAGCGGCCATCAGCGGCATGAACGGCCAGTCCATGGGCGGCCGCAGCGTGGTCGTCAATGAAGCCCGTCCCATGGAGGCTCGTCCTCCACGCAGCGGCGGCTTCGGCGGCGGCGGTGGTGGTGGCGGCGGCTACGGTGGTGGTGGCGGCGGCGGCGGTGGCCGTTCCAGCGGCGGCGGCTACGGTGGTGGCGGCGGCGGTGGCAGCGACGGTGGTTTCCGCAGCCCCTACGGCGGCGGTGGCCGTGGTGGTGGCGGCGGCGGTGGTGGCCGCGGCGGCTATTGAGCCCTTGGCTCTGTCTGGGCCGCACCTTGAGCTTGTCTTCAAGATGTAGTCTTTGAACCGCACGCCTTGAGCGTGCACTTCAAAAGCCCCTCAGCGCAAGCTTTGGGGCTTTTTTGCGTCTGGGCGCTGGCCGCCCAACGTGTCTGGCAGGTTCAGGGTGCCGGTCGAGCCGCAGATGGCGCGCTGCGGCGCGGCAGCAAACGGGCAGTGACGCGGCCTTCGAGCTGCAGCGTACGGCCAAGATGGTCATAGCGAAAACTGTCTGCGCTGAACTCGTCACTGCCGCTGAAAAACCGCACGGGCAGGTGGGACTCAACGCGTTCGTCCCGCGCAAAAACATGCAAAAACTCGCTGCGGTATTCCATGCGCGGCAGCGCTGTGCCGGCGGGGCTGGTCCACGCTTGACGCACCACCATGGCCTGGCCCAACAACTGCATTTCAGAGCCGTCGTCGAGGCTGAGGGCGCGTTGCGCGGTGGCGCGGGTGATGCGGCCGTCTGGGGCGGTGGACTGCCAGCGCGGCAGGTCAATCTCCACCGAATCGTTGTCACCATAGTGGCGCATTTCGGCCCCTGACAGCTGCGCTTGCAGGCGTCCGTCTTTGTCGTAGGTTTTGACCAGGGCGCCGCGCATGTAAAAGTCCACCTCGTGCACGGCGGGACGCACTTCTTCAGGTTCATTGAGGGCGGGCGTGATGCGCACCATCCAATAGGTGAGCAGCGACAACAGCCCCATCAGCACCAAGGGCAGGTAAATCGCCAGCCTGTCCCACAGGCCGAAGACCAAGCGAAGCACTTGCATGGACCGCTTGGCGGGGGTGGCGCGGGCGGCCATCAGGGGCAGCTTCACCGCAGGTGGTCCTCGAGCATGCGGGCGTAGTGACCGGTGGCCGTGAGCAGCAGGTCGCACCACTCTCGGGCTGCGCCGTGGCCGGCGGCGGCTTGCGTGAGGTAATGCGCCACGGCCTGGACCTCGGCATGGGCATGGGCAGGTGCGCAGCTGGCGGCGGCGCGCCGCATCACGGGCAGGTCGGGCCAGTCGTCCCCCATGGCGGCGGCTTGGTCCCAACTCAGGCCGAGCTGCTGCAAGCTGGCCTCGGCCGCCGGGCGCTTGTCCTCGGTGCCAAAGTGGGCGTGCGTGATGCCCAAGGCATGCAAGCGCGCGCGCAACACCTGACTATCGCGGCCGGTGATCACCACCGGCGTGATGCCCGCTTTTTGCAAGAGCTTCAAACCATGGCCGTCCAAGGTGTTGAAACGCTTGATGGTTTCACTGGCCACCAGCGACTCGCCCTGGGCGTTGAAACGCTCGGGGTGTTCGCTGAAGTACAGCCCACCGTCGGTGAGCACCCCGTCCACATCGAAAAACGCCACCCGCACGTCTTGCGCAGGCAGCAGTTGCTCGGGGGTAAAGCGCAGCGCGGGTGTGGGCGTCAGTGCCATCAGATCACCTTGGCGCGCATGAGGTCGTTGCTGTTGAGCGCGCCGCACAGGCGCTGCTGCCCGTCCACCACCAGCACGCTGGTGATCAGGTGCTGCTCCATGAGCGCTGCTGCCTCGGCCGCCAGGGCCTGGGCCTGCACGGTGCGCGGCTGGGTGTGCATCACGTCGGCCGCCCGCAAGGCGCGCAGGTCCTGGCCTTGTTCGACCAGGCGGCGCAGGTCGCCGTCGGTGAAGATGCCCAGCACGCGGCGCTGGTCGTCGACCACGGCCGTGGCCCCCAGGCCCTTGCTGCTGATCTCGCGCATCAGCTCGCTGAAGCTCGCTTGCGGTCCCACACTGGGCACGGCGTCGCCCGAGCGCATCACATCGCTCACATGCGTGAGCAGCTTGCGGCCCAGGGCGCCGCCGGGGTGCGAGCGCGCAAAGTCCTCGGGCTTGAAGCCGCGGGCGTCGAGCAAGGCCACGGCCAGGGCGTCGCCCATGGCCAGCTGGGCCGTGGTGCTGGCCGTGGGCGCCAAATTCAGCGGGCAGGCTTCTTGGCTGACGCTGGTGTCCAGCACCACCTGGGCATGGCGTGCCAGAGAAGAATCGAGCCCGCCGGTCAGGGCAATCAGGCTGACTTGCTGGCGCCGCAGCGCAGGCAGCAAGTTGGTGAGCTCTTCACTCTCGCCGCTGTTGGACAGGCCCAGCACCACATCGGCGGCGGTGATCATGCCTAAGTCGCCGTGGCTGGCTTCGGCCGGGTGCACGAACAAGGCGGGCGTGCCGGTGGAGGCCAAAGTCGCCGCAATTTTTCGGCCGATGTGACCGCTTTTGCCCATGCCCATCACCACCACACGGCCCTGGCAGCCCAGCAGCAAGGCCACGGCCTGGCTGAACTCTTGACCGACGCGCACCGCCATGGCCTGCACGGCGGCCGCTTCAATTTCAAAGGTCTTGCGGGCCAGGGCCACAGACTGGGCCGGATCGAAGGTGGGGGGCAAAGGCATGGGCGGATTGTAAAGAGCAGGCCCATGTGGCCCTTTCAATCTGGCCCTTTGCAAGGTGGGCGCATCCGCTACCATCGACCAATGACAGGTTTGGAACTCACCCTTTTTTACCTCCTGGCTGCGGTGGTGGGTGTGGTGATCTGCCGCTCGCTCAAATTGCCGCCCATGCTCGGCTATCTCGCGGTGGGCGTGGTGATTGGCCCCAACGCGCTGGCGCTGGCGCAAAACGCCGACAGCGTGCGCCACCTGGGTGAATTCGGCGTGGTGTTTTTGATGTTCGTCATCGGCCTGGAGTTCAACCTGAGCAAGCTGCGCGCCATGCGTCGCCATGTGTTCGGTTTGGGCCTGCTGCAAGTGACGCTGACCATGCTGCTGGTGGTGGGCGGCTCGCTGGTGCTGACGGCCATGGCCCCGCGCTGGTGGAACCTGTCCTGGCAAGCGTCTTTGGCCCTGTCGGGTGCGGTGGCCATGAGCAGCACCGCGCTGGTGGTCAAGCTGCTGGTCGAGCGGCTGGAGCTGGAAACCGAGCACGGGCGCCGGGTGATGGGCGTGCTCTTGTTCCAAGACTTGGCGGTGGTGCCGCTGCTGGTGGTGATTCCGGCCCTGGGCTCGCCGCCTGAGCAACTCTTTGGCGCCTTGGCTTTGGCCTTTGTCAAAGCCGCCGTGTTGGTGGGCGTGTTGTTGACCGGCGGGCAAAGGGTGATGCGCTGGTGGCTCACCCTGGTGGCCAGGCGCAAAAGTGAAGAGCTGTTTGTGCTCAACCTCTTGCTGGTCACGCTGGCGCTGGCTTGGCTCACCGAGCTGGCCGGCCTGAGCTTGGCGCTGGGGGCCTTCATTGCCGGCATGCTGATTTCGGAGACCGAATACAAGCACCAGGTGGAAACCGACATTCGGCCTTTTCACGACGTGCTGCTGGGCCTGTTTTTCATCAGCATTGGCATGATGCTGGACTGGCGCGAGGTGGCCGAGAACTGGCCCTTGGTGCTGGTGCTGCTGGCCGTGCCTGTGGTCTTCAAGCTGGTGCTGATCACGGCGCTGGCCCGCCTGACGGGGGCCACCGACGGCGTGGCGCTGCGCACAGGCTTGTATTTGGCGCAGGCCGGTGAATTTGGCTTTGTGCTGCTGAGCCTGGCCCAAGACAGCCGGCTGGTGCCGCCCAGCTTGCTCAACCCGGTGCTGGCGGCCATGGTGTTGTCCATGCTGGCCACGCCCTTCATCATCTTGCACACCAACCGCATCGTGATGAAGCTGGTCAGCAGCGACTGGATGCAACAGTCGCTGCAAATGACCAGCATTGCGCGCAAAGCCATTGCCACCGACAAGCACGTCATCATCTGCGGCTACGGCCGCTGCGGCCAAAACCTGGCGCGCATGTTGGACAACGAAGGCATTCCCTACATTGCGCTGGACCTGGACCCGGACCGTGTGCGTCAAGCCGCAGCGGCGGGCAACTCGGTGGTGTTTGGCGACGCGGTGCGCCTGCAGTCCTTGATGGCCGCAGGCCTGGCCCGCGCCAGCGCCGTGGTGGTGACCTACCTGGACACGCCCAGCGCCCTCAAGGTGCTGAGCAATGCGCGCGAACACGCACCAGCGGTGCCCGTGATTGTGCGCACCGTCGACGACCACGACCTGGAAGCCCTGCAAGCAGCCGGCGCCACCGAGGTGGTGCCCGAGGCCATAGAAGGCAGCCTGATGCTGGCCAGCCACGCGCTGGCACTGGTGGGCGTGCCCATGCGCCGCGTGATCCGCGTGGTGCAAGAGCAGCGCGACGCGCGCTACAACCTGCTGCGCGGCTACTTTCATGGCGCCGACGACATGGGCGAACATGAAGTTGACCAAGAGCGCCTGGCCACCGTGAATTTGCCTCCCGGCACCAGGCTGGCAGGCAAACAGCTGGAGGCGCTGGCCTTGCACGCCATGGGCGTGAAGGTGCTGAGCTTGCGCCGAGCGCTGGGTCAAACCGTGGTCCTGGCCGAGGACAGCACGCTTGAAGGCGGCGACACCTTGGTGCTCTCGGGCCGACCTGCGGGTCTGGCCTTGGCCGAAGAAAAGTTACTCAAATGATGCAACGCCGTATTTTTTTAAGCGCCACCAGCGCAGC
>CANHKH010000239.1 GCA_947460165.1 Comamonadaceae bacterium | reverse complement strand
GCCCGATCAGGCCGTTCAGGCCGATCTGGTCGTCTTGGTGGCCGGCCCGTGGCCATGAATTCATCCATCAGGGCGCGCATGGCGCCTGGCCGGTCGCGCAGCCAGTCCAGGTCTGGGTCTTGCAAAGAGCGCGATTGCACCAGGCGGGCCAGCCGGCTGAGTTCGGCCTCGTCGCGCTGCTGCAGGTAGTCGTTAAAGCCGCTGCGCAAGTTCCACAGACTCAAGCCTCCCAAGCTCAATGTGGCCAGCAAGGCCATGCCGCCCACCAGCAAAAGCAGCTGCTGCGCCAGGGTCAGTCGGTAGGTGGGCTTCACTGGGCTATCTTAAAACCTGCAGAGCTTGCAGCTGCCTTGCAAAGAACGCCTGTTTTTTTGGAAAGAAGCGTTCTCAGCCCAAGCCTGCCAGTGCGCTCAGGGCGTGCGAACAAAGCCGTCGCTGAGCGTGCGCAAAAAACTCAGCATGTCGTTGATCTCTGCCTCGTTCAACGCCGGGCCTGCCGAGGGCGAACGGTTGAAGGGCGGCTTGCTTTTTTCCAGGTTGATCTGGTACTTGGCCGGCAGGTCGTCGCTGGTGGCCGCACTGTTGCGGTTGGCGTAAAAAACCAGCACCTCGCGCAAGGTCTTGAAAGCGCCGTTGTGCATGAAAGCCGGGCGTTCAGCCGCGTTGCGCAAGGTGGGCATGCGGAACTTGCCGCACAAGCTGTCCTGGGTCAACTCGGCGGGCGCATTGGCGGGCAAAACCGGTGGTGCTCGGTCAGGACCGCACAGGCCCAGGTCAAAAAATGCGGGGTCGGCGTTGCGTGGGATTTTGGCGTTGCGGGGCACACCAGTGGCGTAGTAGGTGAAATCAGTGAACAAAGAGTCGCGCGGGTTGCCGCTTTGCAGGTTCATGGTGTGGCAAGCGGCGCAGTTGCCTTTGTCTTCCCGGCTGAACAAGGCCATGCCGCGCTCTTCGGCGGGGGTGAAGCTGGCTTGGCCCAGCACCATGGCGTCGAACTTGGAGCTGAAGCTTTGCATGGTCGGGCTGCTCTCAAAAGCGGCAATCGCCTCGCCAATGCGGCTGAAAGCTTGGTCGGTGCGAGTGCTGGTGAAAATGTCTGCGCCAAAGTGCTTCTTGAAGGCCTCGGCATAGTTTGAGCGGGCGATTTTGTCGACCACGCTTGGCGCGCTGCTGTTGTTCATCTCCAGAGGGTTGAGCAAGGGGCCCAGTGCCTGCAAGGCCAGCGTGTCGGCCCGCCCATCCCAAAAAAGGCCGCCCACGGGTTCGGTGACGCCATCGACTGTGATGTAGCCAAAGCTTGGAATGAAGTTGCTGTAACTGTTGGTCATGGCGTTGCGCAGCCCCAGTGCGCCAGCATGGCTGCCCAGCGCCACGCCCAGCGTGCTGCCGTTGTTGCCCGCAAAACCCAGGTTGGCGCGGTGGCAGGCGACACAGGCCGTGCCCCGGGGCTCGGACAGGTTGGCGTCGGTAAAGATGCGTTCGCCCAGCGCCGCCAAGGTGAGTTCGGGGGCCACGCCCGCCACAGGCTCTGTTTGGGTGCCGGCCGCGCCGCCGCCGCCACCGCAGGCGCTCAAATGCAAGACCAGGCTCAAGGCCAGTGCCCTGGGCCAGCGCAGGCTGTTTGCTTGTGCGGCCGGGTGTGACCTGTCTGGGGTGTGAGGGAAAACTGCAGTGTTTGAGGGTATTGATTCAGTCATGTTTACTCACCGTTTGAAATGAATAAACACACTCTAGGCGGCAACTGTGGAGCAATTGCGTGCAAGCTCAAGGGGGCGTCTGCCAAAGAGGCGGGCTGACGGACAAGCCCCACGCCCGCCATGCCACTGACCGCTTCAACGAGCCCAGGCAGTGGGAGGGAAAGCGCCGCCCAGCGTTGACCCAAGCCTCTGCGGGCCCAGCCGGGGACTTGGCTTTTATACTGAGCGAATGAACCAATCAGTACATTCGAGCAAGCCGGCGACTGACCCGCCCGCCCGTGCGGACCGCACTGATTCGGCTGCGCCCGCCACGCCACGCCCTCGCAAGCTGGCCGCCCCACCTCCAGAGCAGCTTGCCAGCCGCACCAACGACCCGCAGCGCACCATGGCAGGCATCTTGGAGGTGGCGCTGCGTGAGTTTGCAGACAAGGGCTTGAGCGGCGCCCGCATCGACGAGATGGCGGCCGCCACCCGCACCAGCAAGCGCATGATCTATTACTACTTCGGCAGCAAAGAGGGCTTGTACCTGGCCGTGCTGGAGCACAGCTACCGCGAAATGCGCCGCATCGAGGGCGAGTTGCAACTCGACAACCTGCCGCCCGAGGAGGCCTTGCGCCGCTTGGTCGAGTTCACCTTTGACCACCATGTGGCGCACGAGGACTACATCCGCATCGTGATGAACGAGAACATCGAGCGCGGCAAGTACCTGGCGCAAAGCCAAATCATCCAAGAGCTCAACGTGCCAGCCATCTCAGCCATTGAGCGGCTGTACGCGCGGGGCTTGGCCAGTGGCGCGTTCCGGCCCGGCCTGGACCCGGTGGATGTGCATGCCTCCATTTCGGCGCTGACTTTTTTCAATGTGTCCAACCAATACAGTTTTGGGCAAATTTTCAAGCGCGACACCTCCACCCCGGCCGCGCGGGCCATGCGGCGGGCCAATATTGTGGAGATGGTGGTCAGGTTTGTGCGGGCTTGATGTCCGGTGGGTCAGGCGCTCAACTTGCTGCGCAGCAGCGATGGGGGGCTTGTTCTCCTGAGTCAAGCGCAGTTCGACCTAGGGTTTCCACTTGATGCCATAAATTAACCAGTTGGTACATTTAAGGCTGTTCTCACTTGAAGTGACATCCATGCTCGATCGTTTCATTGGTGGCTACTGCCGTTTGCTGTCTTGGTTCATGGCCCTGAGCCTGGCCCTCATGGTGGTGTTGGTGTTCACCAACGTGGTCATGCGCTACGCCTTCAACTCCGGCATCACCGCCTCGGAGGAGCTTTCCCGCTGGCTTTTTGTGTGGATGACCTTCATGGGGGCCATCGTGGCGCTGCGCGAGCGCGCCCACCTGGGCACGGACACGCTGGTGGCACGCCTGACGCCACTGGGCAAAAAGGTCTGCCTGGGGCTCAGCCATGTGGCCATCTTGTACATCTGCTGGCTGCTTTTCAAAGGCGCTTGGGCGCAGATGGTGATCAACCTGGGCACCACCAGCGCCGTGATGGAGGTCTCCATGGCTCTTTTTTACGCCTCGGGTGTGGTTTGCGCTGTGTTGGGTGGCTTGATCGTGCTTCACGACTTTGGGCGCCTGCTGACCGGCCGCTTGGCCGATGCCGAGTTGGTGGGCATTCGGGACAGCGAAGAGCTGCCGCACACGCAAACCCCCAAAGCCTGAGTCGGACGTTGACGCCATGACGATTGCTGTTTTTCTGTGTTCGCTGCTGGGCGCCATGGCGCTGGGCATTCCCATTGCTTTTTCACTGCTGCTCTGTGGTGCTGCCCTGATGTGGCACCTGGACATGTTTGACGCGCAAATCCTGGCGCAAAACCTGATTGAAGGCTCCAACAGTTTCCCGCTGCTGGCCGTGCCCTTTTTCATGCTGGCCGGCGAGATCATGAACGCAGGCGGGCTGTCGCGTCGCATTGTCAACTTGGCGCTCAGTGTGGTCGGCCATGTGCGCGGGGGGCTGGGCTATGTGGCCATTTTGGCGGCCTTGCTGATGGCCGCGCTCTCGGGGTCGGCCGTGGCCGATGCGGCGGCGCTGTCGGCCCTGCTCTTGCCCATGATGGTGGCGGCCGGCCATGACAAGGGCCGCTCGGCCGGCTTGTTGTCGGCGGCCAGCATCATTGCGCCCATCATCCCGCCTTCCATTGGTTTTGTGATTTTTGGTGTGGCGGCCAATGTGTCGGTGTCCAAGCTGTTCATGGCAGGCATTGCGCCCGGCCTCATGCTGGGCGTGGCGCTGTGGCTGACCTGGTGGTGGCTGGTGCGCAAGGAAAATGTCATCCCGCCTGCGCGCAAGAGCCTGGCCGAGGTGCTGCAAGCCCTCAAGGGCGCGACCTTTGCGCTGGGCATGCCGCTCATCGTCATTGTGGGCTTGAAGTTCGGCGTGTTCACGCCCACCGAGGCCGCTGTGGTGGCCGCGGTGTATGCGCTGGTGGTGTCGCTCTTTATTTACCGCGAGCTGCAGTTCAGCCAGCTCTACACGGTGTTTCTCAATGCGGCACGCACCACGGCAGTGATCATGTTTTTGGTGGCGGCCGCCATGGTGTCGGCCTGGCTGATCACGGTGGCGCAGCTGCCCGACCAAGTCATCAGCTTGCTGCAGCCCTTTTTGGAGCACCCCAAGCTGCTGATGGCCCTGATGATGTTGCTGGTCATTGTGGTGGGCACGGCCATGGACATGACGCCCACCATCTTGATACTGACGCCGGTGCTCATGCCCATCGTCAAGGCCGCAGGCATAGACCCGGTGTACTTTGGCGTGCTGTTCATCATCAACAACGCCATCGGTCTGATCACCCCGCCCGTGGGCACGGTGCTCAACACCGTGGCCGGGGTGGGGCGCCTGAGCATGGACACGGTGGTTCGTGGCGTGTGGCCATTTATGTTGGCGCAGTTCGGGATCTTGTTTCTGCTGGTGCTGTTCCCAGACTTGGTGATGGTGCCTGCCCGCTGGTTTTACAACTGATTTTCAATCGGTGGTGCGCGTCAGGTACGCCGTGCATCGCCCCCTTTTTTTGCGTACTGATTTTTCGGAGACACCCATGAAACGCACCACCCTCAAAACCCTGGTCGCCGCGCTGGCCCTGACCGCCTTTGGCACGACCGTGCAGGCGCAGGACAAAACCATCAAGTTCGCCACGCAAAACCCCAAGGGCCACCCCATCGTGATGGGCATGGAAAAGTTCGCCGAGATCGTGCAGACCAAGTCAGGCGGCAAGATCAAGGTCAATCTGTTCCCCGGCGGCACCCTGGGCAGCGACCAGGCCAATGTCTCGGCCATTCAGGGCGGCACGTTGGAGATGGCGTCCATGAACTCGGGCATTTTTGCCAGCCAAGTCAAAGAGTTCGCGCTCTACGACTTTCCTTTCTTGTTCAACAACGAAAAAGAAGCCGACCTCGTGGTCGACGGCCCGGTGGGCAAAAAACTGCACGACAAGCTGCAAGACAAAGGCATTGTGGGCCTGGCCTACTTTGAGCTGGGCTTTCGCACCGTCACCAACAGCCGCCGCCCCATTTTGAAGGCCGAGGACCTGGAAGGCCTGAAGCTGCGCGTCATTCCCAACCCCATCAACGTGGACTGGGTCCGTGCCTTGGGTGCCAACCCCACGCCCCTGCCTTTCCCCGAGGTGTATGGCGCGCTGGAGCAAAAAGCCATTGACGGCCAAGAAAACCCCTTGACCGTGATCAATGCCAACAAGTTTTTTGAGGTGCAAAAGCACGTGGTGCTGTCCAACCACCAGTACAACCCCCAGTCGGTGGTGATCAGCAAAAAATTCTGGGACGGCTTGGACGCAGCCCAGAAAAAAATCGTGCAAGACGCCGCTCTGGAAGCCGCCAAGTTCCAGCGCCAGCAGGCCCGCGCGCAAGTGGCTTCGGCCCTGGAGAACATGAAGAAAAACGGCATGCAGGTCACCGAGCTGAACGCCACCGAGCTGGGCAAGCTGCGTGACAAGGTGCGCCCTGTGACTGCCAAGTACGGCGTGAGCGTGGGCCAAGACCTGCTCAAAGAGGTGCAAGACCAGCT
>CANHKH010000238.1 GCA_947460165.1 Comamonadaceae bacterium | reverse complement strand
TGCTCAAGACCCTGGACCGCCACAACATGGACTGGTCGCAGACCTTTCGCGAAGCCAGCTGGGAAGAAGCCCTGGCCCTGGCGGCCGGGGGCCTCCAGCGCCTGCGCGATGCCCACGGCCCCAAGTCGCTGGCCGGCTTTGGCTCGGCCAAGGGCAGCAACGAAGAGGCCTACCTGTTCCAAAAGCTGGTGCGCACCGGTTTTGGCAGCAACAACGTGGACCACTGCACGCGCCTGTGCCACGCCTCCAGCGTGGCTGCGCTGCTCGAAGGCGTGGGCTCGGGCGCGGTGAGCAACCAGGTCAGCGACGTGGCGCACAGTGACCTGATCCTGGTGATTGGCTCCAACCCCACGGCCAACCACCCGGTGGCCGCCACCTGGATGAAGAACGCGGTGCAGGCTGGCAAGCGTCTGGTGCTGGCCGACCCGCGCATCACGGACCTCGGCCGCCACGCCTGGCGCACGCTGCAGTTCAAGCCCGACACCGACGTGGCCATGCTCAAGGCCTTGATCCACACCGTCATTGAAGAGGGCTTGGCCGACCAAGACTTCATTGCCCGCCGGGCCAGCAACTACGAGGCGTTGCGCCAGAGCGTGCAGGCCTGCAGCCCCGAGGCCATGGCACCTGTGTGCGGTATTCCGGCGCAGACGCTGCGCGAGGTGGCCCGCGCCTTTGCCACGTCCAAGGCCGCCATGGTCCTGTGGGGCATGGGCGTGAGCCAGCATGTGCATGGCACCGACAACGTGCGCTGCCTCATTGCGCTGGTCACGGTCACCGGCCAAATTGGCAAGCCTGGCGCTGGTCTGCACCCGTTGCGCGGCCAAAACAATGTGCAAGGCGCCAGTGACGCGGGCCTCATCCCCATGATGTTCCCCAACTACCAGCGGGTGGACAACGCGGCCGCCCACGCCTGGTTTGAAGACTTTTGGGGCCAGCCGCTGGACCCGGCACCGGGCTACACCGTCACTGAAATTTTGGACCAAGCCCTGGCCGACGCGGCAGACCCGCACAAGGTGAGGGGCTTGTACGTCATGGGTGAGAATCCGGCCATGAGCGATCCCGACCTCCATCACGCCCGCCATGCCCTGGCCAGCCTGGAACACTTGGTGGTGCAAGACATTTTCTTGACCGAAACCGCCTGGCTGGCCGATGTGGTGCTGCCGGCCAGCGCCTGGCCCGAAAAAATGGGCACGGTCACCAACACCGACCGCATGGTGCAACTGGGCCGCCAGGCGCTCGAGTCGCCCGGCGATGCGCGCGCCGACCTGTGGATCGTGCAGCAAATGGCCGCCGGGATGGGCCTGGGCTGGACTTACGAGGGCGAGCACCATGGTGTGGCCCAGGTGTATGAAGAAATGCGGCAAGCCATGCACGCCAGCATTGCAGGCATCAGTTGGCAGCGGCTGGAGCGCGAGTCCAGCGTCACCTACCCCTGCCTCGCCGAAGACGATCCTGGCCAGTCCATCGTGTTCACCGAGCGCTTTGACACAGCTGACGGCCGGGTGCACCTCAAGACGGTTGAGCTGGTGAGTGCCGACGAGCAGCCCGACGCCGATTACCCGCTGGTGCTCATCACCGGCCGCCAACTGGAGCACTGGCACACCGGCAGCATGACGCGCCGCGCCAGCGTGCTTGACGCCATCGAGCCGGTGGCCACCTGCTCGGTCAATGGGCGCGAAATGCACCGCCTGGGGCTGCAGGCCGGCCAGACCGTTCGCCTGGCCTCGCGCCGTGGCGAGCTGAACTGCCTGCTGCGCTTGGACCAAGGCACACCCGATGGCACAGTGTTCATGCCTTTTGCCTATGTGGAGGCAGCGGCCAACTTGCTGACCAATTCGGCGCTGGACCCGGTGGGCAAAATTCCCGAATTCAAGTACTGCGCCGTGAGGCTGAGCGCATGAGCGGGCCGCGCGTGCAGGTGGCAGTGGTGATGCGCCGTGAGCGGTTGGACAACCCTTGGCAAAGCCACCGCTGGGCCTTGCACGCCGTGGAGCTGGACGACAGCCCCGCCCAGCCGCCCACTTTGCTGCAAGACGACGATCGCTGTCAGCTGTGGCGGCATGCAGGCTTGAGCGTGGCTTTGCACCGCCAAGACGCCGAGGGCTACTACCTCAATCTCACCACGCCCGCGCCTTGCTGGTTTGTCATGTGGCGGGTGGACGAGGAGCCACAAGACGGCCACGAGCCGCTGGCCCGGCCCCAAATCGTCACCCTGAGCTACCACGACGCGGGCCGCTGGCTGGACGCGCAAGAGGCGGTGGAACAAGTCCCTGCAGCCCCGGCCACCCTGCAGTGGTTGGCCGAGTTCACTGAGGCGCACTACGTGCCCGAGGAAAAAAAGCGCAAGCGCCCGGTGAGTTTTGTGCCGCTGCAAGACCGTTTTGGTCAGCCGGCCTCGGTCAGCACCGACAAAGCGCGCAAAGGCGGTGGCCATGGCTGACGGTTTTTTGGGCCGTTGGTCGCGCCGCAAGTTGGAGACGGAGGCGGGCAAGCCGGTGCCTGCGGAGCCGGTGCCACCCCAGCCGCCCGAGCCGGCCATGGCCGCTGCCCAACCCAGGCTTGATCAGGCTGACCCGCTGGCACAAAACACCCCCCCGCCCGAGCGCCCGGCCCCCACCATGGACGATGTGGCCGCGCTCACGCCCGACGCCGATTTCAGCCGCTTTGTCTCCTCTGAGGTGGCGCCCGAGGTCAAGAACGCGGCCATGAAAAAGCTCTTTGCCGACCCGCACTTCAACATCATGGACGGCCTGGACACCTACATTGACGACTACGGCCTGCCCGACCCCATTCCCCCGCAAATGCTCAAATCCCTGGCCAGTGCTGAGTTTTTAGGCCTGTTCAGGGAAGAGGGCAAGGACAAGTCAGCGCAAATGCTCCCCAGTGAATACCCGGCCCCTGGGCTTTCCAGCCCCGAATCCGTGGCACAGTGTTCTTCGCCAGACGATCTGGCCCCTGAACCGACCCTAGCTGCCACCGATGCCGACCCTGATTTGCGACTGCAACAAGACCCTGCCCCTGGATGTCCAGACCCTGGGGACCGCCCTGAATGAAACGCTGAAAGCGCACACCAGTTTGTGCCGCCGCGAGGCGGGCGCTTTTCAGCACGCATTGCGGCAAGACCAGCCCCTGCTGGTGGCTTGCACCCAGGAGCAAGCGCTGTTCACCGAGTTGGCCGGCCAGACCGAGCGGCCCTCCGGCGCCGGGGCCTGGGCGCCCATGCGCTTTGTCAACATCCGCGAGACGGCGGGCTGGAGCCAGGCTGGCCGTGCGGCCACGCCCAAGATCGCCGCCTTGATTGCGGCGGCCCGCTTGCCCGAGCCCGAGCCGGTGGCCACCGTCACCTACAAAAGCCAAGGCCGCACCCTGCTCATAGGCCCGCTGGACCAGGCCGAGCGCCTGGCCGCCAGCCTGGGCGATGTGCTGCAAATCACCCTCTTTGCCCAGGGCGGCACGGGCGCGCAGGTGCGCCGCCACCCGGTGCTGGCAGGCCGCATCGACCGGCTGTCGGGCTGGCTGGGGGCGTTTGAGCTGAGTTGGACGCAAAACAACCCGATTGATCTGGACCTGTGCACCCGCTGCAACGCCTGCATTGCCGCCTGCCCCGAGGGCGCCATTGGACTGGACTACCAAGTCAATCTGGACGCCTGCCGCGGCCACCGCGCCTGCGTCAAGGCCTGCGATGCGGCGGCCGCCATCGACTTCAGCCGCGAGCCCCTGAGCGCCAAAGAAAGCTTTGACCTGGTGCTGGACTTGCGTGCCCAAAGCGCATTTGCGCAGCACGCCAAGCCGCAAGGCTATGTGCACCTGCCACCCACCTCCACCCCCGAGCAGCGGCTGGCCGCCGTGCTCAAGCTCAGAGAACTGGTGGGCGAGTTCGACAAGCCCAAGTTTTTTGCCTACAAGCCCAAGCTGTGCGCGCACAGCCGCAATCAGCAGGTCGGCTGCAGCGCCTGCATAGACATTTGTTCGGCCGAGGCGGTGAGCTCGGACAAAGCGCGCCAGCAGATCGTGGTCAACCCCCGGCTGTGCGTGGGCTGCGGCGCTTGCACCACAGCCTGCCCCACAGGCGCGCTGACCTACACCTACCCCGCGCCCGAGGAGCAGGGCCGCAAGCTCAAAACCTTGCTGACCACCTACGCGGCGGCTGGCGGGCGCGACGCCGTGCTGCTCTTGCATTCGCAAGAGCGCGGCCAGGCCCTGGTGGAAGAGCTGGGCCGCGCCGCCCGCGTGGGCGCCGCCCAGGGCGTGCCCGCGCAGGTGATGCCGGTGGCCCTGTGGCACACCGCCAGCACCGGCATGGAGCTTTGGTTGGCTGCCGTGGCCGGTGGCGCGCGCCATGTGGCGCTGCTGTGCACCGACGAAGAAGCGCCGCAGTACTTGGACGCGCTGCAGTCGCAGATGGCCGTGGCCCAGGCTGTGTTGCACGGACTGGGTTATGAGGGCGACCACTTCAGCCTGGTGCAAGCCACCCAAGCCAGCGAGCTCGACGCCCACCTGGCGCTGCTGGCCGGCCGTCTGGGGGCTGTTCCTGCCCAGCCCGCGCGCTTTGCCGTGCTGGCCGACAAGCGGCCCACGCTGGAATTGGCGCTGGACCACCTGATTGCGCAAGCCAAGAGCCTGCCTGCCGAGATTGCCTTGCCCGTGGGCTCGCCGCTGGGCAGCATACGCGTGGATGCCAGCAAATGCACGCTGTGCCTGTCTTGCGTGGGCGCCTGCCCGGCCAGCGCACTGCAAGACAACACCGAGCTGCCGCAGCTGCGTTTTATTGAGAAAAACTGCGTGCAGTGCGGCCTGTGCGCCAGCACCTGCCCAGAACAAGCCATCACACTCGAGCCCAGGCTGTCCTTGTCGGTCGAGCGCAAACAAGCCCGGGTCATGCACGAGAGCCAGCCCTTTGGCTGCATACGTTGCCACAAGCCCTTTGGCACGCTGCAAGGCATTGAGGCCATGATAGGCCGCCTCGCCGGTCACCCCATGTTTGCAGGCCGGGCCTTGGAGCGCTTGAAAATGTGCGGCGACTGCCGGGTGATTGACGTCTACACCGCCGACAACGAAACCCGGATCACCGACCTTTGAAGCTATGAGCGAGCCCCAAGTCACCTCCTCGGCCCTGGACGAAGAAACCGCCCGCGCCGACCTCTACGGCCTGCTGGCCCCGCTTTATTACGCGGCGCCCACGCCTGAACTGCTGGCTGCCTTGCAAGCTGCGGCCACGCAAGCGCCTGCGGAGGGCAGCTTTTTAGAGGCGCCCTGGCGCGCCCTGGTGCACACCGCACAGGCCATGGATGTGGCTGAAATCGCGGCCGAGCACGAGGCGCTTTTTGGCGGCCTGGGCAAGCCCGAGGTCTACCTGTTTGGCTCCCACTACCTGAGTGGGTTTTTGAACGAGCGCCCACTGGCCTTGCTGCGCCAAGACCTGGCCGCCCTGGGGCTGGCCCGCGACGAGACCTTGCCCGACACTGAAGATCACTTTGCCTGTGTGTGCGAGGTCATGCGCTACCTGATCGCAGGCGACGATGTGGCTGTCTCCAACCTCAGCCGGCAGCGCACCTTTTTTGCGGTCCATGTGCAGCCCTGGGCCTTCAAGCTCTGCGATGCCCTGGCCGCGCATGAGCGTGCCCGGTTTTATGCGGCGCTGGCGGGCCTCACGCGGGCTTTCATGGAGGTAGAGCAACAGGGCTTTGACATGCTGGACTGAGGCAGGCCAGCGCATGTC
>CANHKH010000237.1 GCA_947460165.1 Comamonadaceae bacterium | reverse complement strand
AATTCCAGGCCGCGAAACTCCAGCCACAGGTGCTCGTAGTCGGGGTTGATCAGCTCCCGCTTGAGCACCACGTCGTCGTAGCGCAGCACTGGCGGCAGGGCCTTCAGTTGCAGCATCAGCGTCTTGAGTGAGGGCCGCCAGAAACTGGCGTCAAAGTTGGCCGGAAATTCAAACCCCTGCCAGTTGCTGGCCTCGAGCTGCTCAAAGATGGTGACGATCGCGCTAATCTGCCTGTACTCCGAGGCCGAGTAGCTCAGGAAGCTGCTCAGGTAGCTGGGGTTGGTGGTCAGCAGCTTGGGCACGAAGACCGCAGACGGCTTGTCTGTTCGCGCCAAACCAATACCAGGATGGCCGTCGTGCAGCACGGTCTCAAACTGCAGCTCGGGGATGGCCACGCCGGCCTGGGCGTACTCCTTGATGCGCCAAGTGAGTGTGGGGATGTCCGACACATTGTCAAAGCGCAGCATCTCCAGCGCACCGAAGTCCACGTAGCTGGGCAAGCGTTTTTCCAGCCGGTCCCAGCGCGCCTTGTAGCCCAGGTAGAGATGTTCGAACCGCTGCTTTTGATCAAAGTACTCGACCAACTCCTCTTGCGCCTGATGAAGCTGCAGCGACAACAGCTCCATTTCTTCGATTTGTTGGGTGTTCTGCGACGCTTGTTTTAACTCACTGGCAAGCTTCTTCAGGCCGGCCTTGAGTTCAGCGTTCTCGTCCGCTAATTGCGCCAGTTTGTCTTTATCAGCCTTGGACTTGGTGGCAGGTTTTGATTCAAGCTGAATTTTTTGCTCGAAGTACTCCACCAGCTCCTCTTGCGCCTGAAGGAGCTGCAGTTGCAGCAACTCGTTTTCTTCAAGCGCCCTGACAAGCTCCGCCTTCAGTTTCTGTTCTTGCGATGCAGACTTGGGGGCGACTGAACGCTTGTCAGCAGCAGGCGCCTTGGCCGGCTCTTTGACGCTGGACTTGGTCGACATGGCGGTGATGCAATCGTCAGGTATGAATCAACGAGCGAACAAGTACTTGTACGCGGTCTCCAAAGATTCATTCGGGTTGGCATTGGACAGGTTCATCAGCATCAACAGGTTTTCGGTTTGGCTGGCGACAGCCGACACGTACTCGCTTTTCACCTGAAACACGGTTTGCATGGCGTTCAAGACATCGACCGCGCTGCGCACGCCGCCCTCATAGCTCTTGGCGTTGGCCTCCACGCTCAGCTCAGCGGCCTTGATGGCGTCGAGTTGGATGTCCAGACCTTCCGCCGCGGTGTCAATCTGCGCTCTGAGTTTGTCCACTTCCACGCGGGCCTTCTCTTCGGTGTCGCGGCGGTTTTCTTTGGCCTTGTCCAAGGCGGACAAGGCACCCAGGCGGGCAAAGTAGCTGCCCGCGTTCAGCGGCAGGTTGACCACAAAGGCGGTGTACTTGTTTTCAGTCGTGGCCGACTTGCTGTTCGAGTAGGTGACGGCCAAGGTGGGATAGAACGCGCCGGTGGCCTTGTCCACCTCGAGTTCGGCCACTTTTTGTCCAAACTTGGCAGCCAAGATGGCGGGGTTGTTTTGCAGCGCCAAGTCCACGTAGTCCTCGGTCGGCTTGAGCGCATAACTCACATGCTTGGGCGGCAGCACAAACTCCGACAGCACGGGGCGCTCGCCGGTGATGGCGGCGTACTGCTTGGCCGCGGTCTCCAACTGGTTGCGATAGCTGATCTGGGCCGACTTGGCCTGCGCCGCTTTGACTTCAATGTCGCGCAGGTCGGTCACCGTGCCCTGCCCCAACTCCAGCTTGCGCTTGGCGGCCAGGTACTGCTGCTCCAGCGCCTTGGACTTGGCGGTGTTGAGCTTGATGTTCTCGTTGGCCAGGATGATGGCGTTGGCGCCCTTCAACAATCGCACGGCCAGGTCCTGCTGCTTGAGGACGAAGTTGGCGCTGGCGTAGCCCTTGCGCGGCTCGGCTTGGCGAAACATGGCCAAGGCCTCGTAATTCAACAGCGGCTGACTCACGGTGAAGGTGGTGCGGCTGGTGGCGTCGGTTTGCAGGCGCGAGTTGTTGATGCTGCCGGTGGGTGCGTAGGCGGTGTAGGCCTGCATCACCGAGGCTTGGCTGGACTTGAAGTCGGCAAGCGCGGCCTGGAAGGCCGGGTCGTAGTTACTGGCCTTTTGGTAGTCGGCCATGAGATCCAAGGCTTGCGCCTGACCCAGAGCCGCAGACATGCCAAAAATCAAGGTTATGCGCAAATTTTTCATGTTTGCTAATTTACCATCGTTTGAGTCAAATTTTTCTGAATCAGTTTTTAAATGCAACCGCAAATCTGTCGGTCAGCGGCTTGAGCAAATAGCTCATGAAGGTGCGCTCGCCCGACTTGACGATCACGTCCACGGTCATGCCCGGCTGCAGCTGTAGGCCGGCAAGTTTTTCAAAACCCTCGGCGGTCACCTCCACCTGCCCCAAGTAGAACTCTTCTTTATTGGTATTTTGGGTGGGTTCTTTGTCCGCGCCAACCACCTTGACGCGGCCAGGGACGACCGGTGTGGTGGTTTGATTGAAGCTGGTGAAGCGCAGGTCGGTGGTCATGCCCACCCGCACCTTGTCGATGATGGAAGCCGGAATTTCAGCGTTGACCACGAAGGTTTCATCCTTGGGCACCACCTCCATCAGCACCTGCCCGGCGGTGATCACGCCACCCACTGTGAACACCTTGAGGCCAACCACGCTGCCGCTCACGGGCGCACGCACGGCCGCCATGTCGCGGTCGAACTGCGAGGCCGCCAAGCGGGTCAGCATGGCATCCTTGTTCTTTTGAATCTCTTGCAACAGGTTGTCCACCTCTTTGAGCACACCGCTGCGCAGCTGGCTGATCTGCAGGCGGGCGCGGGCAATCTCGGCCTGGGTGCTGGCGATGGCGGACTCGATGTCGCTGTTTTGCCGCTCGGCCTGGTTGGCCTGGGACTTGGGCACAAAGCCGTCGTTGGCCAACTTGTTGGTGTTGGTCATCTCTTCCTTGAGGCTGCGCTGCTGGGTGCGCTTGGCCACCATCATCTCGGTCAGACCATTGATCTGCTCGTTCAGGCTGGCCACCTGACTTTGGTATTCGGACTTGCGGGACTGAAACAAGCGCACCTGCAGCTCCTTGGCCTCCCGCACGTACTCGTTGTTTGGCTTGAAGCGCGTGGTCAGTTCTGGCACCCAGACGATGCCGCCCAGGTTGTCGCGCTCGGCCTTGAGCCTGGACTCGGTGGCCAGCAGGTTGATGTACTGGAGTTGCACGCCCGTGAGGTCGGCGGTGTTCTTCAGGGGGTTGACGCGCAACAGCACGTCGCCCTCTTTCACTTCGGCGCCCTCTTTCACCATAATTTCTTCCACCACACCGCCGCCAGGGTGCTGCACCTGCTTGCGGTTGCCCACCACGGCCACGGTGCCTGGAACGGTCACGCCTGCGTCGATCGGCGCGTAAAAGGCCCAGCCCAAGAACAGCGCAAAAAAGGCCAAAAACCAACGCGCTGCCGAACGGCGGATGGCCGACTCCTCCACATCGATCGGCTGCAGGCCCTTGCCTTGCAGTTTTTTGGGGTTGTACGGGTTCCAACTGTCAATCCAAGAACCAAGCAAGTCGGGCCTCCTTCTTCAACAAGCAGCCACCGGACAATGGGAAAAACGTGCGGTGGGGACGGAAAATGATACTCAAGCGCCGCCCAGTTGCGCCGCTGGGGCGGGGCTGGGTTCGCTGGGTTCGGGTGCAGCGCCCTCGCCTTCGGTCACCGCCTGCAGTTTGCGCACGGCGGCCAGCATGTCGGCAGCCGTGCCAAACGCCACCTGTCGGCCCGACTTCAGCACCAGCATCATGTCCACCACATTGATCAGGCGGGGGCGGTGCGTGGTGATGACCACACTGCCGCCGTTTTGTTTCAAAGCCAGCACGGTGTTGATGAGCGCGGTCTCGCCCACCTCGTCCAGGTTGGAGTTGGGCTCGTCCATCACCACGTACTTGGGCATGCCATACACGGCACGGGCAATCGCCAAGCGCTGACGCTGGCCGCCCGAGGGCGCAAAGCCGGTCTCGCCCAGCGGCGTATCGTAGCCCTTGGGGAAACCCAAAATGATCTCGTGCATGTCAATCAGCTTGGCCGCGGCGATCACCTTTTCGGCGTCAACCACCCCCAAACGGGCGATGTTCTCGGCCACCGTGCCTTCGAAGAATTCAATTTCTTGGGGCACGTAGCCCACCAAGGGACCCACCTCGTCGTGGCTCCACTCGGAAATCTCCACGCCATCCAAGCGGATCTTGCCGTCCGCCGGTGCCCAGACGCCCAGCAACAACTTCACCAAAGACGTCTTACCAGCGGCGCTGGGGCCCACTACTGCCAGCACCTGGCCGGGTTGGATCGAGAAATTCAAATCTGAGATGACGGGCTTGTCGTGGCCCGGGGGAACCCCCACCGCATTCGACACCACCAACAGGCCCTGGGGCGGCGGCAGTTCCATGCCCTTGTTGGCCTCGCGGTCAAACACCAGCAGTTCGTTGAGGCGCTCATAAGCTGATCGCGCAGAAACAATGTCTTTCCAGCTGCCGATCAGCTTTTGAATTGGAGAAACGGCCTTGCTGATCAGCATCGAGGCGGCCATGATCATGCCGCCGGTGATCAGGCCTTGAATGGCCAAATAAGTGCCCAGGGCCATCTGTAGTGAGGGCAAGGCCTTTTGCAAGAAGCCCGAGAAGCCGCCCATCAAGCCCGTGGCTTCGCTGGCGTTCACCTGGTTGGTCAAGAACTTGCGGTGCTGCTCGTACCAGCGATTGCGCACCCCGCCCAGCATGCCCAGCGCCAGGGTGGTTTCAGCCTGACGCAGGCTGCTGGAGGCCACGCGTGTGGCCTCGGTGTTGGCGTCGCTAGCCTCTTTCAGGATCGGGGTGGTGATCTTGATGCTGAAGTAGGACACCGCGACCATCAAGACCGAGGAAGCAACCGCAAAAATGGCCAAATAGGGGTGGAACAAGGCACCGATGAAGATGAAGACGACCGCGAACGGCGCATCCATAAGGGTGAGCGCCGACCCGCCGGTGAAGAACTGCCGCAACGAGAGCAAGTCACCCAGAAGTTGGTGCACATTGATATTTTTGCGCCCCACGTACCGGCGAAACGAGGCGTCAAACACATGGGCGGCCAAGTCCCAGTCGATGCGCAAAGAGATGCGGATCATCAGCCGGGTGCGGATCCAGTCCAGGGCCGACCAGAACACATAAAAGGCAATCACCAGCAAGGTCAGTGAAAACAAGGTGACGTAACTGCGTGAGGACAGCACCCGGTCCATGGTGCTCATCATGTACAGCATCGGGGTGATGCTGAGCAGGTCGATCACAAAGGTCAGCACAAAGGCCAGAAAAAAGGCTTGGCGGCACTGCTTGAGGATCTTGCGCACCGGCGCCTCGGTGTCCTTGGTTTCGGGCGTGTGGGGCAGCAGGTCAAGCATGGCTTAGATCTTAATGCTTGATTTTGTGCAGGATGTCTTGGTCGAAGGCGTGGCTGATGTCCTCGTTGAAACCCAACAGCTTGACCTCGGTGAACACCGGCGTCTGGGCCACAGTTTTGATTTCGAATGTTTCGACCATGCCATGGTTGTCTCCATTGACGTGCACCACGTCCACCTCGGTGATGCCCAGCTTGGACAGCTGCTTGACCAGGTCGGCCACCTTGGCCTCGTCCACCGGGTTGGTGCTGGCGATGCCCAGCGCCTT
>CANHKH010000236.1 GCA_947460165.1 Comamonadaceae bacterium | reverse complement strand
TTCCAGGGTTTCGCGGTTGTAGCGCTGGCCGTGGCAGATGTCGCAGGGCACGTAGACGTCGGGCAAAAAGTGCATCTCCACCTTGACCATGCCGTCGCCCTGGCAGGCCTCGCAGCGGCCACCCGCGACATTGAAGGAAAAGCGCCCTGCGCCGTAGCCGCGTTCTTTGGCGCTGTTCATCTCGGCCATCAGCTCGCGAATGGGGGTGAAGAGGCCCGTGTAGGTGGCCGGGTTGCTGCGCGGCGTGCGGCCTATGGGCGACTGGTCGACGTTGATGACTTTGTCGAAGTACTCCTGGCCTTCTACGGCTTGGTGCGGCGCGGGTTCCTCGTGGGCGCGGTAGAGGTGGCGGGCCACGGCGGCATACAGCGTGTCGTTGACCAAGGTGGACTTGCCCGAGCCCGAGACGCCGGTGACGCAGGTGAAAAGGCCCACCGGAAAGTCCACGCTGACGTGTTGCAGGTTGTGGCCGCTGGCGCCCACGATGCGCAAGGCCTGCAAGGCGCCGGGCGCGCCGTCCTTGACGGGCTGCCAGGGCGTTCGGGTGGCGGGCACCGCTATGCGCAGCGCGCCCGACAGGTAGCGGCCGGTGAGCGAGTCGGGGTGGGCTTGGACATCTGCGCAGGTGCCCTGGGCCATGACGCGCCCGCCGTGGATGCCGGCACCCGGCCCCATGTCGATGACGTGGTCGGCCGCGCGTATCATGTCTTCATCGTGCTCGACCACCAACACGCTGTTGCCAATGTCGCGCAGGTGTTGCAGTGTGGCGATGAGCCTGTCGTTGTCGCGTTGGTGCAGGCCTATGCTGGGCTCGTCGAGCACGTACATCACGCCAGTGAGGCCAGAGCCAATTTGCGAGGCCAGGCGAATGCGCTGAGACTCGCCGCCTGAGAGGGTGTCGGCGCTGCGGTCCAGGCTGAGGTAGTTCAGGCCCACGTCGTTCAAGAACTTCAGGCGCAAGCCAATTTCGCGCACCACCTTGGCCGCAATGTCGGCCTTGGCGCCGTGCATGTTCAAAGCCGTGAAGTAGGCCAGGCTCTCGCGCAGCGTGGCGCCGCTGATCTCGTAAATGGCTTTGCGCTCGCCGCTCTGGCCGTTGACCAAGAACACATGGCGGGCCTCGCGCCTGAGCCGCGTGCCCTGGCAGTCGGGACAGGGCTGCACGCTGCGGTAACGCGCCAGCTCTTCGCGCACCACGTTGGAGTCGGTGTCGCGCCAGCGGCGTTCAAAGTTGGGGATCACTCCTTCAAAGGCATGCTTTTTGGTGACTTTGCGGCCGGCCGACTGGCCAGACTCGACCACGTAGCTGAACTTGATTTCTTCGCTGCCCGAGCCCTGCAAAACCACCTGCTGCACGGCGGGTGGCCAGGACTCAAAAGGCTCTTCAATGCTCACTTGGTAGTGCTTGGCCAGGCTTTCAAGCAGGGCAAAGTAAGACGCGTTGCGCCTGTCCCAGCCCTTGATGGCGCCGCTGGCCAGGCTCAGCGTGGGGAAAGCCACCACGCGCTGCGGGTCAAAGTAGTCGCGGTGGCCCAGGCCGTCGCAGCAGCTGCACGCGCCCATGGGCGAGTTGAAGGAAAACAGGCGCGGCTCCATCTCGGCCAGCGAGTAGTCGCACACCGGGCAGGCGAATTTGGCGCTGAACAGGCGCTCGCCCTGGCCGGGCGCGGCGTCCATGTCCAGGGACATGGCCTTGCCCTCGGCCAGCAGCAAGGCCGCTTCAAAGCTTTCGGCCAGGCGCTGCTTGAGCTGGTCGAACTCCTGGCGGTCGCCTTCCAGCGGGGCGTGGCGCACCTTGATGCGGTCTATCACCACGTCGATGTTGTGCTTTTCGGCCTTTTTGAGCTTGGGCAGGTTCTCGGTCTCGTAAGTCTGGCCGTCCACCCGAAAGCGCACATAGCCGCGCGCCTGCATTTGCTCGAACACATCGACAAACTCGCCTTTGCGCTCGCGCGCCACGGGCGCCAAGATCATGAGCCGGGTGCCCTCGGGCAGGGCCAGCACCGCGTCCACCATTTCGCCCACGCTTTGGGCCTGCAGCGGCAGGTCATGCTCTGGGCAAAAAGGCGTGCCCGCGCGGGCGTACAACAGGCGCAGGTAGTCGTGGATTTCAGTGACCGTGCCCACGGTGGAGCGCGGGTTGTGTGAGGCGGCCTTTTGTTCTATGGAAATGGCGGGCGACAGGCCCTCGATCAAGTCCACATCGGGCTTGTCCATGAGCTGCAAAAACTGCCTGGCGTAGGTGGACAAGCTCTCCACGTAGCGGCGCTGGCCCTCGGCGTAGAGCGTGTCAAAGGCCAGTGAGGACTTGCCCGAGCCCGACAGCCCCGTGATGACCACCAGCTGGTTGCGCGGAATGTCGAGGTCGATGTTCTTGAGGTTGTGCGTGCGCGCCCCGCGCACGCTGATGCGCTGGGCGCCCAGGGCCTGGGCCAGGTATTTGCTGTCGGTGAGTTCGTTCAAGGCAATGCAATCTCGGGGGGCCGCGCGTCGCGGCGAACCGACCATGATAGTCGGGGCGGGCTGGTTTGGCACGGCTTGGGCTGCGCGCTCGGCCGTGGGGCGCTCAGGCGCCTGCCCGCGCCTTTGCCGCAGGCGAGGCAGCCAGTTAAACTCACCAGCAACAGGAGAGCACGCACATGGCATCGATCAACAAGGTCATCATCATTGGCAACCTCGGGCGCGACCCCGAGGTGCGCTACACCCCCAACGGCGCGGCCATCTGCAACGTGAGCCTGGCCACCACGCGCAACTGGAAAGACAAAAACACCGGTGAAAAGGTCGAAGAAACCGAATGGCACCGCGTGGTTTTTTACGACCGTCTGGCTGAAATTGCGGGCGAGTACCTGAAAAAAGGCCGGCCCGTCTACGTCGAAGGCCGCTTGAAAACCCGCAAGTGGGCCGACAAAGACGGCATTGAGAAGTTCACCACCGAGATCATCGCCAGCGAAATGCAGCTGCTGGGCGGCCGCGAAGGCATGGGCGGCCCTGGCGGTGAAGAAGGTGGCGCCAGTGGTGGCGGTGGTTACAGCCGCCCCGCCCCGGCCGCACGCCCCGCGGCGGCCCCCGCCGCCCGCCCGGCACCGGCGCCCAGCAAGGCCTCCAGCGGCTTTGACGACATGGACGACGACATTCCGTTTTGAACGGTGCTTTGCAGATTGAAAAAGCCCGCTGAATGCGGGCTTTTTCTTTGGCTGGCGCCTCGGGTGAGGGTTGGAACCCTCGAACATTCGCCGGCAGGCCGGCTCCAACAGGGGCATGCGGCTTGTTTTTGTAGGCGATTGCCTGCAAGCGATGGGTGGTGGGTAGCGTGATTTCAAACAAAACACAGTGGTTTCGCCCACTTACAAACCAGGCCCCCGCCGCCCCTGCTCCATCTCCCGAATGAGCTGCCGCGCCTCGTCCCCTTCAGGAATCGGCCGGCCACTGTCGCGCCATTCCACCGCCGACTTGAAGCCTTCGGTCTGCGCGTGGCGGCGAAACCACAGGCCTTCGGGGTTGTGGCGGGTGATGCCGTCAAACAGCGTGGCCATGGCCTGGGTTTGCTCCAGCCCCATGTTTTGCAGCACCTGGTTGACCACCATCTTGTGCATGGCCAGATGACCCGAGGGCACGCCGGCGATGCGTTCGGCCAGCTCGCGCGTGGTGGCTTCCAGTTGCGCCAAGGGCACGGCGGCGGTGGCCAGGCCCCAGTCGGCCGCCGTTTGGCCCGAGAGCACATTGCCCGTGAACATCACCTGCTTGGCGCGCATGGGCCCTAAGCGAAAGGTCCACATGGCGGTGGTGGGGCAGCCCCAGACGCGGGTGGGCATGTAGCCTATGCGCGCGTCCTCGGCCATCACCAGCAGGTCGCAGCACAGGGCAATGTCGCTGCCGCCGGCGACGGCCGCGCCGTGCACCTTGGCGATGGTGGGCTTGGGGCTGCGCCACAGGCTCATGAAGTCCTCGGTGAAGCGCTTCATGTGGCGGTAGTCCAGCATGGGGTCCCAGGGCTGGGACTCTTGCTGACAGGGGTGCTCTTGCTGCTGCTCGGCGTAGTCCGTGAGGTCGTAGCCGCCGCAAAAGCCTTTGCCCGCGCCCTCGACCACGATGACGTGCACCTGCGCATCGTCGTTGGCCCAGTCCACGGCGGCGCGTATCTCGCCGGGCATGTCCTCGTTGATGGCGTTCAGGCGCTGGGGCCGGTTGAGCAGCAGGCGGGCGATGCGGGGGTTGAGTGCGTCGTGCTCAATGGAGACGGTCTTGAAGGCGGGCATGCGCGGGCTCCTTGAGACGAAAGTGCAAATTTTAGGCATGCACGACACAGGCAGACAGTCCGCAAACGAACCCATACAATCATATTGATCATGTTGATCATATCGATCACAAGGAGCTGCCATGATGATTCAAACTTCGGCCGTGGCGTTTCGCCAGAATTTGGGCGAGATGCTCAACCAAGTCCAGTACAGGCAGGACCATGTGCTCATCAGCAAAGACGGCAAACCCGTTGCCGCCTTGGTGGATATGAAGCTTTACGAGCGGATTCGCCGCCAGCGCAGCCGCTTTGACGCCTTGAGTGAGCGATTGGCGGCGGGTTTTGCGGGCCAGCCCATGGCGCAAGGGATGGAAGAAATCGAAGCGGCCATTCGTGATCAGCGCTCTGCACCATGAGGGTGGTGCTGGACACCAACGTCCTGCTCAGTGGTCTGTCGTACCCAGCCAGTGTGCCTGGTCGCATCGTTGCAGCTTGGCGCTCAGGGGCGCTGGAGGTGGTGCTCAGCAACTACATTTTGAATGAGTTGAGGCGGGTGTTGCCACGACTGCAGTCGCGGCATGGCCTGAGTCAGGCCGAGATGGACGACTTGGTGGATTGTTTGAGCTTTGAGGCTGAAATTGTGGAGCCTGAACCCACGCTCGACCTCCGGCTGACCGACCCTTGGGACCAAGCCGTGTTGGGTACCTGGCGTGCCGCTCATGCCCAAGCATCCACTCTTGCCTTGATCACCGGCGACAAAGCGCTGTGGGCCTTGGCTGATATCTATCCGGTGTACAGCCCCTCCACTTTTTGGCAGCAGCATGGCGGCTGAACTGGCGCGCATCCCTTGCCGGCCCCTGAGCCCGTGAAGGGCTGGGCAGGGCGGCCTCAACCCCGTTTGGTGGCGATCAGCGGCTGAACATCGTGGCTGGGCAGCCGGGGCCGGTCGGCTTCCAGGGCGCTCAAGGGCGTGACCTCGCGCATGGTCTGCAGCGAGCGCACGGCCAGGTCTTGGTACACGCGTGTGCCCTCGGCCTTCCAGGCCACTTCTTGGTCGCTGAGTGGGCGCTTGACCTTGGCCGGCATGCCGGCAATCAGGTGGCGGGCGGGCAGCTTCATGCCGGCGGGCACAAAGGCGCAGGCCGCCACGATGGACTCGGCGCCGACCTCGGCCTCGTCCATCACCACTGCGTTCATGCCCACCAGGGCGTCTCGGCGCACCACGCAGCTGTGCAGCACCGCACCGTGGCCGATGTGGCCGTTTTCCTCGACCACCGTGTCTTGCTTGGGAAAGCCGTGCAGCACGCAGGTGTCCTGCACATTGGCACCATCTTTCAGCACAATGCGGCCAAAGTCGCCGCGCAGGCAGGCGGCCGGGCCCACATAGCAGCGCGGGCCGATGATCACGTCGCCGATCAACACGGCAGTGGGATGCACATAGGCCGTGGGGTGGACCACAGGCACAACGTTGTCAATGGCGTAGCAAGGCATGGCGAGTCCTTCA
>CANHKH010000235.1 GCA_947460165.1 Comamonadaceae bacterium | reverse complement strand
TGCTTTTCCCTGTCGACCCAGAACCATGTGGCACACCTGGTGCTCAATCGCCCTGAGGCCATGAACACCATGCACCCTACGTTTTGGCGCGAGCTGCACGAGGTGCTGACCGGCATCCATCAAGCCGGCACGGCCCGGGCGCTGGTGATCTCGAGCACGGGCAAACACTTCAGCGCCGGCATGGACCTGCAGACCTTTGGCAGCGCGATCCAGATGGACGACAGCAGCGCCGAAGGCCGCTCGGCTGTCTTTGACCTGCTCACCGACATGCAGCGCACCTTCACCTTGCTGGAAGACTTGCGCATGCCGGTGATTGCCGTCATTCAGGGCGGCTGCATAGGCGGCGCGGTGGACATGGTCACGGCCTGCTGCATGCGCTACGCCTCGGCCGATGCGTTTTTTTGCATTCAAGAAATCAACATTGGCATGGTGGCCGACGTGGGCACGCTGCAGCGCCTGCCCAAGCTGCTGCCCATGGCCTTGGTCAAAGAGCTGGCCTACACCGGCAGGCGCTTAGGGGCTGACAAAGCGCTGGCCCATGGATTGGTCAACGAGGTGCTGCCCACCCACCAAGCTGCTGTGGCCGCCGCCATGCAAGCGGCCCAAGAGATCGCCCGCAAACCACCCGTGGCCATTTGGGGCACCAAGCAAGTGCTGCACTACGCCCGCGACCACAGCACCGAAGACAGCCTGCGCCACATGGGCTGGCTGCAAGGCGCGATTTGGAGCAACGCCAATGTGCGGGAAGCCATCAGCGCGTTTCAGGAAAAGCGCGAGGCGACCTTTGCGCCGCTGCCAGCGCTCAAGGGGTTTCGGGAGTTTGGGTGAAGGGATGGCAAGCGCCGTTCAAGGGCAGGCCTGTGCCCAATGGTCGCCTCGTGAAAGTGCAATGCTTTAGATTTTTTTCATCCAGTCAGCCTCTCAAGTCTGATCTGATGGACCTTCAGACTGCGCCTACAACTCAGCCGCTATCCACTTATCTTGCATCTACGTTTTGCTTGACTGATCACAGAATGCATATAAAGTACAACCATGATCACCTGGGACGAGTCAAAGCGTCTGGAGAACATCCGCAAGCACAAGATCGATCTTGCTGAGCTGGTGCCGGTATTCGACTTCCCGATGGTTTCTGTGGAAGACAATCGCCAGAATTATGGTGAACAGCGCTTGCAAAGCCTTGGTCTGTGGCAAGGGCGAGCGGTCTTCTTGGTCTGGACACCCCGAGGTGATGACACCGCACACTTGATCTCCTGCCGCTATGCAAACCGTCAAGAAACCGATGACTACTTTCAAGCGCTTTAGTGCCACTGAAATTTCTTCCGCCAAGGCCAGCGCCGCCACTGAACCGTCCCCCGATTCTGTGGCCGTCGATTGGAGCCAAGGCGCTGTGACCGCTGGCGGGGGAGTCAAGTCCACCATCGAAGCGCTGCGCCGCACAAGAGGCCCCAACAAGAGGCCTGCCAAACAGCAGGTGGCGATTCGACTTGATCCAGACCTGGTTGGCGCTCTCAGGGCAAGCGGCCCTGGCTGGCAAACCCGGGTCAACGCAGCACTGAAGGACTGGTTGGCTGCTCAGCCCGCCCATCGCAAGCCAAGGCGGCAGAGCGCGGATTAAGCTGTTGCTCGATCAGGCCCGCTCAGCACAAGTGTCAATACCATCAATTATTTTTTGATGCCTGTATTTTTTGCACTTACAAAATGAACATGAGATCCGCGTCATCTTGTTCAGAAAAGCCAGCAAGCCTGAGTCGCACATCTTTTACGGTGAAATCTAAAACGGATTGGGTGCGCTTGCATTCCGGTGCGTATAAGGCCAAGCCGACGCGAGATCACCCGGAGTCTGAAGTCAAACACATTGTTCGCGGCTTGGTGCGCAAGGGTTTGAAGCCTTTGCCGCCCAATCCGCAAGTTGCGGGCTAGTAGACGCGCATCAATACCGTGCTGCGGGCATTCCCCGACGCTTATGTCTGACAACTTGCTTGTCGCGACAGCGCAGTCGATTCACGGCAACTGCGCTGAGCCCCGCCCCACTCACATCCAACAACTGCCCCACACCATGGCCGCCACATCCCGCCGCCCCAGTTTGGGCCGCTGGCGCAGGGTGTCGTAGCCCATGGCTTCAATGCGGTGGGCGATGCGCAGGCCGCCTTGCACCACCAGGCGCAGCTCCCAGCCGGCGCGGCCGGGCACGCCGTGCACCAGTGGCGCGCCTTGGTGCATGAGCGCGCGCACCCAGGCCACGGCCTGGGCCACCAGCGCCAGGGCGGCGGGGCTGGACGCTTGCTGCAGCAGTTGCTCGGCTTGCAGGCCGTGGCCCGCCAGCATATCGGCGGGCAGGTAGAGCCTGCCGCGGGGCAGGTCCACGCTCAGGTCTTGCCAAAAGTTCACCAGCTGCAAGGCGGTGCAAATGCAGTCGCTTTGCTGCAGGGCCAGGGGGTCTGTGACGCCGTAGAGGTGCAAGAGCAGCCGGCCCACCGGGTTGGCCGAGCGGCGGCAATAGTCCAGCAGCTGGGCCTGGCTGGCATAGCGGTGGGTGAGCACGTCTTGCTCAAAAGCGCTGAGCAGGTCTTCCAGCAGGGGCAGCGGCAGCTTGAAGTGCGCCAGCACTGGCTGCAGCGGGCCAAACACCTCAGGCCAGCGCTGGGCGGTCTGGCCTTGCGCGCAGGCGTGCAGCTCGCGCCTGAAGGCGGCGAGGTCGGCCAAGCGTTCTTGGGGCGAGGCATCGCCCTCGTCGGCCAGGTCGTCGGCGGTGCGTGCAAAGCCGTAAATGGCCACCACGGCCGGGCGCAGGGCGGCCGGGCACAGCCAGGAGGCCACTGGAAAGTTTTCGTAATGGGTGACGCCGTGGTGCGCTTGCATGGGGTGACTGTTTGTATGAGCGCATTGTCGCCTTGGGAATATGAGGGTTTTCCTTGTTAATAACCGGCCAGTCAGTAAAATGCCCAGCCATGACACGACAACTGATAACTTTCACTGCCTTGGCTTTGCCCCTGGCCTTGTTTTTGGCCGGATGCAGCAAACCACCCCCCGCTGAGGAGCCTGTGCGGGCCGTCAAGTTGGTGCAGGTGGCCCCAGACACATTCAATTCGGGCCTGGAGTTTTCAGGTGAGGTGCGCGCCCGGGTGGAGTCGCGTCTGGGCTTTCGCCTCAATGGCAAGCTGGCCAAGCGCATGGTGGAGGTGGGCCAAAAGGTGCAAGCTGGCCAAGTGCTGGCGCAGCTGGACCCCAGCGACGTGCAGTTGGCCGTCGATTCGGCGCGTGCCCAAGTGGAAGCTGCCCGCACCCAGCGCGACCTGGCGGCGGCCGACTTCAAGCGGTTCCAGGCGCTCAAGGAGCAAAACTTCATCAGCGGCGCTGAGCTAGAGCGCCGGGAAGCTGCCCTCAAGGCGGCCCAGGCCCAGCTCGACCAAGCCCAGGCCCAGCTGGCCGTGCAATCCAACCAGGCGGCCTACACCAGCTTGCGGGCCGACGCCTCGGGCGTGGTCACCGCCGTGGAGGCCGAGGTGGGCCAGGTGCTGGCGGCCGGTGCCACCGTGCTGCGGGTGGCGGCCGATGGCCCGCGCGAGGTGCAGTTCTCGGTGCCTGAAGACAAGGTGGCGGCCATCAAAACGGGCCAAAAAGTGCTCATGCGCCCCTGGGCGCAGCCTGCCGACCTCAACGGCCGCGTGCGCGAGGTGGCGGCCAGTGCAGATGCGCTCAGTCGCACCTTTTTGGTCAAAGTCACTTTGGATGGCGCACCTGCTCTGCCTTTGGGCTCCACGGTCAGCGTGGCCTTGCCAGGCTTGGGCGGTGGCGGTTTGCAAGGCCAGCAGGTGATCAAGCTGCCGACCACGGCGCTGCGCCAAGACGGCCAGGGCACTGCGGTGTGGGTGCTCGATGAAGCGAGCATGAGCCTCAAATCCCAGCCCGTGCAGCTGGCCACGGTGGATGGCAACGAGGCGGTGATTGCCTCTGGCCTGGCGCCCGGCATGCGGGTGGTGAGCACGGGGGTGCATGTGCTGACAGCGGGGCAGAAGGTCAGTGTGTTTGGTGAGTCCAGTGCACAGGCTAAAGCGCCAGGTTCGCCAGGTTCGCCAAGTGCGCCAAGTGCGCCAGCTGCTGCCACCCCTGCTGCAGCCAAGTGAGGGCGGTATGAATTCCAGCCCCCCCGATTCCAAAGACACGCCACAAGGCGCCGAGCGCGTCAAATTCAACCTCTCGCGCTGGGCCATTGAGCACCCGGCGCTCACGCGCTACCTGATGATTGCCATGCTGGTCTTGGGCGTGGCGGCCTACTTTCAGCTGGGGCAAGACGAGGACCCGCCTTTTACCTTCAGGGTCATGGTGGTGCGGGCTTACTGGCCGGGCGCCACCGCCCAGCAAATGGCCGAGCAAGTGGCCGACAAGCTAGAGCGCACGCTGCAAGAGGTGCCTTACGCCGACAAGGTTCGCAGCTACTCCAAGCCGGGCGAGACGCAAATCATTTTTCAAATCCGCGACAACTCACGCGCAGGCGATGTGCCCAACGTGTGGTACTCCGTGCGCAAGAAAATTGGCGACATGCGCGCCAGCTTGCCCGCAGGCGTGCAAGGCCCGTTTTTCAATGACGAGTTTGGCGATGTCTTTGGCGTGATCTACGCCATAGAGGCCGAGGGCTTCAGCCCGGCCGAGGTCAAGCGCCTGGCCGACGATGCGCGCGCGCACTTGCTGCGTGTGCAAGACGTGGCCAAGGTGGAGATTTTTGGCGCCCAAGACGAAAAGCTCTTTATTGAGCTGTCGCAAAAGCGCTTGGCCGCCATGGGCCTGGACTTTGGCCAGGTGCTGGCCCAGCTCGGTCAGCAAAACGCGGTGGAGTCGGCCGGCACCTTGCAAAGCCCCACCGATGTATTGCAGGTGCGCGTGGCCGGGCAGTTCACGGCCACCGAGCAACTGGAGGCCATGCCCATACGCGCGGCCTCGGGCGCGCAGCTGCGGCTGGGCGATGTGGCGACCATTCGCCGGGGCTATGCGGACCCGCCCAACATCAAGGTGCGGCACCAGGGCGCCCAAGTCATTGCGCTGGGTGTGTCCATGGTCAAGGGCGGCGACATCGTGGCGCTGGGCAAGGCCTTGCAGCAGTCGGTGAGCCAGCTGCAAACCAGCTTGCCCGCAGGCGCACGCTTGGTGCAGGTGCAAGACCAGCCGGGCGCGGTGACCCGTTCGGTCAATGAATTTGTGGCGGTGCTCATTGAGGCGGTGCTCATTGTGCTGGCGGTCAGCTTCATCAGCCTGGGCTTGCACAAGCGGGCGGGGGCGCAGCACCTGCCGCTGTGGCGGCGCTATTACGTGGACATGCGGCCCGGCCTGGTGGTGGGCATCACCATTCCCTTGGTGCTGGCCACCACCTTTTTGGCCATGGGTTACTTGGGCATTGGGCTGCACAAAATCTCTTTGGGCTCGCTCATCATTGCGCTGGGGCTGTTGGTGGACGACGCCATCATTGCGGTGGAAATGATGGTGCGCAAAATGGAGGAGGGCTACGACAAGGTCCGCGCCGCCACCTTTGCCTACGAGGTCACGGCCATGCCCATGCTGACGGGCACGCTCATCACCGCCGTGGGTTTTTTGCCCATTGGCATGGCCAAGTCGGTCACGGGCGAGTACACCTTTGCCATTTTTGCGGTGACGGTGTTGGCGCTGCTGCTGAGCTGGATTGTGTCAGTCTACTTTGTACCCTACCTGGGCACGCTGCTGCTCAAGCGCCCGCAGGCCGCGCATCCGGGCGGCGTGACCCAAGAGCA
>CANHKH010000234.1 GCA_947460165.1 Comamonadaceae bacterium | reverse complement strand
GTGTAGAGCTTGAGCAGCTGCCAGCGGATGCCCGTGCCCAGCGCCGCCATGCGCTGGCGGTTTTGGTGGATGCCCACGCAGGCCAGGCCAAAGGGCGAGGCCATCAGCCTGCGCATCAGCCACAGGCTGATGAACATCACGGCAAAGCAATACACAAAAGCCACCCGGCCTTGCAGGTCAAAGGAAGCCAGACCCAGGATTTTGTGGATGGTGAAGCCAGACAGGCCGTCGTCCCCGCCCGTCCACTGGCGCAGCTTGCTGGCCAGGTTTTGCGCAATTTGGCTGATGGCAATGGTCAGCATCAAGAAGGTCAGGCCCTCGTAGCGCAGCAGAAAAAGACCGCTGAGCAAAGCCAGCAGCGCACCGGCACAGGCGCCCGCCAGCAGGCCCAGCAGCGGGTTGCCCGTGAGGTGCGTGGCCAGCAGCCCAGCCGCGTAGGCGCCCACGCCATACAGGGCCGAATGGCCCAGCGTGGCCAGGCCGCCGTAGCCGACCACCAGGTCCAGCGACATCACAAAGATGGCCAAGGCCGCAATGCGCGCGGCCATGGGCAGCTGGTCTGGAAAGACAAAGTAAATCAGCAGCGCCAGCCCCAGCAAGGCCGCGTAGGGCAGCACCTGGCGCCACAGCGGCGGGGCATGAAGGGACAGGCTGGTCATGGAAAAAAGCGCGCGTGTTCAGGCGCGCCTGGCCACCAGCAGGCCCTGAGGGCGCCAGGCCAAGAACAGCGCCATGGACAAAAAGAAAAACAAGCTGCCCCAGTCCGAGGCCAGGTACTTGCTGGCGGTCTCTATGGTGCCCAGCGCCAAGGCCGCCACCGCCGAGCCGGTGATGCTGCCCATGCCGCCCACGGCCACCACCACCAGCACCAGCACCAGGTACTTGATGGGGTAGTAGGGCTCCAGCGGCATGAGCTCGGCGCCCAAGATGCCACCCAGGCCCGCCAGCGCCGCGCCCACGCCAAAGGTCAAGGCATACACCCACTTCACCGGAATGCCCAAAGCGGCCGCAGCGCCCGTGTTGTCCACGGTGGCGCGCAACCAAATCCCAAAGCGCGAGCGGCCCAGCACCAGTGCACTCAGCGCCAGCACCGCCAGGCCGGCAGCGATCACCAACAGGCGCTGCGCGGGCAGCGTGCGAATCCCCAGGTCGACAGGCGTCTTGAGCCAGCCGGGCAGTGGGATCAGCTGCACCTCGGGTCCAGCCAAGAGATTGGCAGTGGCCACGAACAAAAACGTGAGGCCGATGGTGAACAGCACCTGTTGCAACTCGCTGCGCTGGTACAAGCGCCTGAGCACCAGGGCTTCGAGCAGGACGCCGAGCAGACCGGTGAGGACCACCGCCACCAGCGCGCCCAGCGCAAACGGCCAGCCTTGCGCGCCCACCAGCCAGGCGGCCAGGTAGCCGCCCGTCATGGCAAAAGCGCCGTGCGCCAGGTTCACAAAACGCATCAGCCCCAGGGTGATGGACAGGCCCACCGAAATGATGAACAGCACCATGCCGTAGGCGATGCCGTCGATCAAGATGTTGGCCAGCAAGGTCACTGTGTCACCCGGGGTCTCAAGCGTGCTTACTTGGCCAGGCCGTGGTCAACCTGGGCCGGGAAGGTCTGCACTTCTTTGTTGATGAGCACACCGCCTGGGCCTTTTTCAACCACGCGCAGGTAAACGTTTTGCGTGATGTGGCGGGTGGTCGGGTCAATGGAGACCGGGCCGCGCGGGCTCTCCCACTTGAGCGTCTTGGCCGCAGCCATGGCCTTGTCGCCGTCGCGCTTGCCGCCGGTGGCCTCGATCATCTTGTGGATCACGTACATGCCGTCCCAGGCGCCCACGGTGGCGTAGTTGAGCACCACGTCTTTGTTTTGCTTGGCCACGGCGGCAGCAAACGCCTTGTTGGCCGCGCTGTCGCGCGCGCCTGAGTAGTGGAACAAGGTGGTCAGACCCAACGCGCTGTCGCCGAACTTTTGCAGGTCGAACTCGTCGGTCTCGGCCGTGCCCAAAAACTCAATGCCGGCCTGGCGCAGGCCGTTTTCTTGGTAGGCCTTGACAAAGCCCAGGTTGGGCGGACCACCGGGCAGGAACACGTAAACGGCCTGGGCGCCGCTGGCCTTGATGCGCTGGGCAAAGGGCGCAAAGTCGGTGGTGCGCACCGGCATGCGGATGGACTCGGTGACCTGGCCGCCCAGCTTGGAAAACTCGGCCTTGAAGGCGGTTTCGGCGTCAATGCCAGGCGCATAGTCCGAGACGGCCGTGACCACGCGCTTGTAGCCCTTTTTGGCCGCGTGCTGAGCCGCCGGCACCGTGACTTGCCACAGCGTGTAGCTGGTGCGGATGTAGTAGTCGGACTTGGTGGTGATGTCGCTGGTGGCGGCATTGAAGATCACCATGGGTGTCTTGGACTCTTGGATCACAGGCGCGACCGCCGAGGCATTGGGCGAGAACACGATGCCGCCTATGTAGTCGACCTTGTCCTTGACCACCAACTCCTGGGCCAACGTGCGGGTGTTGGCCGGGTTGGGGCCGCCCTCGTCACGCCAGACGAATTCGATGTTTTGACCCGCGAGCTTGCCGCCCTGGCTGGCCACGTAAGCCTCGGCGCCGGCCTTCATCAAGGCGCCGTAATGCGCGAAAGGACCTGAAAAGGGCGCAATGATGCCCACCTTCACAGACTGGGCATGCGCCGCCCCCGCCATGCCCACCACCGCCAAGGCGGCGCCCAACCAATTCATCTTCATGCCCATGCGAGTCTCCTGCGTGTTGAATGTGTGGGGTGGCCAGGCAGAACCATGGACACCTTGTATGCACTATCGCCGAGAAATGGTTGACATGTCTACTAGTGGAAATACCAAGCAATTGAGGGCTGGTGCCAGCGCTCCATGGCGGAGCGATCTTGAGGTGCTGCCGCGGGTGCAAGGAAGTCAGACAAAGACATCTTGGAGGCGCCGCCACGCGCGCCATGAGACTCACAGCTGAGGCCGCTCCCACGGGTTGACGCATGCAAGCCCTGCAGCCTCAAAAGGGCTGATGTCGCGCGTCGCCACCATGAGGCCGGATGCGCGGGCCGTGGCGGCAATGTAGCCGTCGGCCTTGCCAATCGCCTTTCCCTCTGACTTGGCCTTCGCCATCAGATCGGCATAGGCTTGGGAGGCCTGCAGATCGAAGGGCAGTACGCGGCCTGCAAATGCCGCAATGACTTCTTTTTCTAAACGCTCATGGTAGATCGTGCGGCGCTTGCCTGCTGGCATCGCTGCCAGTCCAAAACGAAGCTCTGCCACAGTGACTGCGGACAGGAACAAAGTTTCCACCGCCTGCGCGTCTATCCAGGCCAAGACCTCAGGGTGGGGCTGGGCCTTCCACAACTCGGACATGACGTTGGTGTCGATGAGGATCATTCGAATCTCATCGGCTCGGCCGGCGTTTGATCGCGGAGCTCACTGAAATGCGCGGCCTCATCGTCAGTCAAGGCGCCTGCTTCGCGGGCGATGGATGACATCAGCGAGCCGAGCTTGAGGCGCTCAGCCGGTAAAGCTGCCTTTTCCAGGATGTCGCGGATTTCGGCCTCGGTGCTGCGCCCGTGGTGGGCCGCCCGAACGCGAAGCGCGCGGTGCACCGCGTCCGGCAAGTTTCTCACGGTCAGGACTGCCATGACTTCACCTCCAAATTAACGCATCAATGACAGCACTATATCTAAAACGATGGCATCGGGTGCGATCAGCCCGGTGCTCAAGCCGCACCCCGCCCCAAAGGCATGCCCATGTGGCATCCGCCGCACGCGGGTGTGCTCGTACGGGAAGGCCATTGGCCATTCACCGCGTTTGCAGCACCTGCATCAATTCCCGCAAACCTATGGCTTGCGCGCCATGGCGCATGGCAAAGCGGTCGGTGCCGGGGTAGACCACGTAACGCTGCTCGATATTCAGGTCTGCGCACGCCACGTCAAAGCCTTTGCTCAAGGTGGGGGCGGTGGAGCGCTTGATTTCAATGGCCATCCAGGGCTGGCCGGCGCGTTCAATCAGCAGGTCAATCTCGGCCCCGGCATGGGTGCGGTAAAAATAAGCCGTGCAGTGGGGGTGGGCGGCAGCCATGAGGTTGTCTGTGCAAAAACCCTCATAGCTGGGCCCGCACACCGGATGGCCCGCCAGCTCGTGCAAGCTGCCCAGGCCCAGCAAGGCATGCACCAGCCCGCTGTCACGCACATACACCTTGGGCGCTTTGACCAGGCGCTTGCCCACATTGCCGCTCCAGGGCCGCAGGCGCCGCACCAGTTGCAGGTCCACCAGCAAGTCGATGTAGCGCTCCACCGCCGGGCTGCTGACCCCCAAGCTGCTGGCCAGTCGGCTTTGTTGCAGCAAAGCCCCTTGTTGGTGGGCCAGCATGGTCCACAGGCGGCCCACGGTTTCGGCGGGCAGGCGCGGGGCGAACATGGGCACATCGCGCTGCAAGTAGCTGCGCACAAAGTCTTCGCGCCAGAGCAGGCTGGCCGCGTCATGGTCGGCCAGCACGCTGTCTGGAAAACCGCCGCGCAGCCACAGCGTGTCCAGTTCGGCCCCAGGCCATTCCAAAGCGTGAATGGGGCCTATGTCCAGGTAGGCCACACGCCCGGCCAGGGTCTCGCTGCTTTGCTGCATCAAATCCAGCGAGGCCGAGCCCAGCAGCAAAAAGTGACCAAAGCGTTGCCCGCCACGTCGGCGCTCATCAATGATGCCGCGCAAGACCTCGAACAGGCCGGGCATGCGGTGGATTTCGTCCAAGATGACGAGCTTGCCGCCTTGGGCGCGCAAAAATGCATCGGCGTCTTGCAGCCGCATGCGGTCGGCTGGCCGCTCCAAATCGAGGTAAGTGGCCCCTGCAGGCCAAGCGCCCGCCAGTGTGAGCGCCAAGGTGGTTTTGCCCACCTGGCGCGGGCCGAGCAGCACCACGGCCGGGGCTTGGTGCAGGCGCTCTGACAGCGTGGACAGGGCTTGGCGGTTAATCATCATTGATATTTTAACGCATGACGTTAAAATATCAATTTTTAATTAAACCCAAACTGCCGTACTAAGCGGCCAGTGGCGCCTTAAAAATGCACCACAGAGCGGATGGACTTGCCCTCGTGCATCAGCTCAAACGCGTGGTTGATCTCCGTCAAGCCCATGGTGTGCGTAACGAAGGGGGCCAATTCAATGCGGCCGGCCATGGCGTCTTCCACCATGCCTGGCAACTCGCTGCGGCCCTTGACGCCGCCAAAGGCCGTGCCCACCCAGCGCCTGCCGGTGACCAGCTGAAAGGGGCGGGTAGAAATTTCTTGGCCCGCACCAGCCACGCCAATGATCACGCTCTGGCCCCAGCCGCGGTGTGCGCATTCGAGCGCGGCGCGCATCACCTGCGTGTTGCCTATGCACTCAAAGCTGTGGTCCACGCCCCAGCCGGTCATCTCGACAATCACCTGCTGTATGGGTTTGTCATGGTCTTTGGGGTTGACGCAGTCGGTGGCGCCAAAGGTGCGCGCCAGCTCAAACTTGGAGGGGTTGGTGTCTATGGCGATGATGCGGCCTGCCTTTGCCAGCTTGGCGCCCTGCACCACCGCCAGGCCAATGCCGCCCAGACCGAACACAGCCACCGTGTCGCCCGGCTGCACCTTGGCGGTGTTTTTGACCGCGCCCAAGCCCGTGGTCACGCCGCAGCCCAAAAGGCAGACCTGCTCGGGGTTGGCGTCGGGCCGGATCTTGGCCAGCGACACCTCGGCCACCACGGTGTATTCGCTGAAGGTCGAGCAACCCATGTAGTGGAAGATGGGCT
>CANHKH010000233.1 GCA_947460165.1 Comamonadaceae bacterium | reverse complement strand
GTTTGCACCACCGAGGTGCCGTCAAAGCCACCCACCAGCTGACCTAGCGAGTCGAACACACCGCCCGCGCCCGAACCACCAGAAATGGTCTCGTAGTACTGGTGGCGCTCATTGCCGAAGGTGAAGTTGTTCATGGTGCATTGGCTGGACGCCATCACGCCCAAGGCGCCAAACAGCGCGTTGGTGATGCAGCTCGAAGTCTCCACATTGCCTGCCACCACCGAGGCCGGGGGGTTGGGGTTGAGCATGGAGCCTGGCGGGATGATGACCTCCAGGGGCTTGAGGCAGCCCGCGTTCAGCGGAATGTCGTCGTCCACCAGAGTGCGAAACACATAGAGCACCGCCGCCATGCACACCGCGCGCGGCGCATTGAAGTTGTTGCTTTGCTGCGCTGAAGTGCCTGAAAAATCAATGGTGGCCGAGCGCGTGTGGGTGTTCACCCGCACGGCCACGCTGATGTGGGCGCCGTTGTCCAGCGGCAAGGTGAACTGGCCGTCTTTGAGCCGGGTGATGACGCGGCGCACCGACTCCTCGGCATTGGCCTGCACATGGCCCATGTAGGCCTGCACCACGTCCAGCCCAAACTGCGCCACCATGCGTTGGAGCTCTTGCAGGCCTTTTTCGTTGGCAGCAATTTGGGCCTTGAGGTCGGCCAGGTTTTGCTGCGGGTTGCGGCTGGGGTAGGCGCCTGAGTTCAGCAGGGCCAAGATGCGCTCTTCTTGCAGCACGCCCCGGTCGACCAACAAGACGTTGTTGAGCTCCACGCCCTCTTCTTCAATGCGCGTGGAAAAAGGCGGCATGGAGCCCGGCGTGGTGCCGCCTATGTCGGCATGGTGGCCGCGCGAGCCCACGTAAAAAAGCGGCTGCTCGTGGCCGTCCAGGTACACCGGGGTGATGACGGTGACATCGGGCAAATGGGTGCCGCCGTGGTAGGGGTCGTTGAGCACATACACGTTGCCGCGCGCCATGCGGCCGGCGTTCTCGCGGACCACGGTTTGGATGCTTTCGCCCATGGAGCCCAGGTGCACCGGCATGTGCGGCGCGTTGGCAATGAGCTGACCTTGGGCGTCGAACAGCGCGCAAGAAAAGTCCAGCCGCTCCTTGATGTTCACCGAGTGCGCGGTGTTTTGCAGCTGCAGACCCATTTGCTCGGCAATGTTCATGAACAAGTTGTTGAACACCTCCAGCAGCACCGGGTCCACCTGGGTGCCCGCCGCGTAGCGGGTCTCTCGGGGCTGGCGGCGCTCTAGCATCAGGTGGTTGAGCGCCGTCACACGCGCGGCCCAGCCCGGCTCAATCACGGTGGTGGCGTTTTGCTCGGCAATGATGGCCGGGCCGGCCAGATCGTCGCCGGGGCGCAGGTCTTCGCGCACGGCCAATTGCGCCGTGTGCCAGCGCCCGCCCGTGTACATGCGCACCGTCTCGCGCACGGGCGCAGGACGGGCGGCACCCAAAGGCACCATGGTTTCGGCGGCTTGTTCGCCGGGCACCACGGCTTCCACCGAAATAGCTTCAACCAACAGGCGCCGGCCCGGCATGAGAAAGGCGTAGCGCTGGCGGTAAGCCGCCTCAAAGGCCAGAGCGATGGCGGGCAGTTCACCAAAGGGCAGCACCAGGGCAGAGTCGCTGCCTTCGTAGCGCACATGCACACGCTCGCGCAGTTGCACGGCGCCCGTGCCGACCTGCTGGCGCAGCAGGTCAGCGCGGGCCCGCTCGCCCAAGGCCTGCACGGCCGCTTGCAGCGCGGGCCAGCCTTCAGGGCTGAGGGGCGCCTCCACGGCTTGCTCGCGCATCACGCCCTGGTCGGCCAGGCCCATGCCGTAGGCCGAGAGCACGCCGGCCATGGGGTGAATCAGCACCCGCGTCATGCCCAGGGCGTCGGCCACCAGGCAGGCGTGCTGGCCGCCAGCGCCGCCAAAGCATTGCAAGGTGTAGCGCGTGACGTCGTAGCCCCGGGCGACTGAAATTTTCTTGATGGCATTGGCCATTTGCTGCACAGCGATCTGCACAAAACCCTCGGCCAGCTCCTCTGCAGGCTTGCCCACGCGCTGGGCCAAGGGCGCAAAGAGCGCCGCACTGGCCTCGCGGCTGAGCGGCTGGTCGCCGCCTGGGCCGAACACGGGTGGAAAGTAAGCGGGGGCAATCTTGCCCAGCAGCACGTTGGCGTCGGTCACGGCCAGCGGGCCGCCGCGCCGGTAGCAGGCCGGGCCCGGGTTGGCGCCGGCGCTGCGCGGCCCCACGCGCAGGCGGGCGCCGTCAAACTCCAGCAGCGAGCCGCCGCCTGCGGCCACGGTGTGTATGCTCATCATGGGCGCGCGCATGCGCACCCCGGCCACCTGGGTGTCGAACTCGCGCTCCAACTCGCCCGCATAGTGCGACACGTCGGTGGAGGTGCCGCCCATGTCAAAGCCGATCACGCGCACGCCAGCATCAGGGTCTTGCGCGGTCTCAGCGGAATGCGCCAACTCGGCGGTGCGCGCCATGCCCACAATGCCACCGGCGGGCCCGCTCAAAATCGCGTCTTTGCCCTGAAACACGGCTGCATCCACCAGCCCGCCCGAGGACTGCATAAAGAGCAAACGCACGCCCGGCATCTCGCCTTGCACCTGTTCCACATAGCGCCGCAAAATGGGCGAGAGGTAGGCATCGACCACGGTGGTGTCGCCCCGACTGACAAACTTCATGAGGGGGCTGGTTTGGTGCGAGGTGCTCACCTGCTCAAAACCCGCCTCGCGGGCCAGGCGGGCGGCCGCCTGCTCGTGCGCGGTGTGGCGCCAGCCGTGCATGAACACAATGGCCACGCTGGCGATGCCTCGTGCGCGCACCTCGCGCAAGCCGCGCAGCAGGTGCGCTTCATCCAGCGGCTGCAGCACCTCGCCGTCCACGGCCACCCGCTCTTGGGCCTCCATCACCTCTTGGTAAAGCAGCTCGGGCAGCACGATGTGGCGGTCAAACAAGCGCGGGCGGTTTTGGTAGGCAATGCGCAGCGCGTCTTTGAAGCCGGGCGTGGTCACCAGCAGCGTGGGCTCGCCCCGGCGCTCCAAGAGCGCGTTGGTGGCCACGGTGGTGCCCATCTTCACGCATTCCACCAGGGCCGGGGTGATGGGCTGGCCAGGCGCCAGCCCCAGCAGGTGGCGAATGCCGGCCACGGCCGCGTCGCGGTAACGCTCGGGGTTGTCGCTGAGCAGCTTGTGGGTCAGCAGCGCACCGTCGGGCCGGCGGCCCACCACGTCGGTGAAGGTGCCACCACGGTCTATCCAAAATTGCCAGCGCGGGTCAGGGGTGTGCATAGGGGCTGTCACAGTCATAAAGAAGCGGCCGAGCGGGCGGCCTGGTCGTACATGCCCGAGAGCACGCGCAAGAGGCGCGCGAGCTCGCCAATGTCTCGGTTCAGGCTGTCGTCGGCATTGAGCGCAGTGATCAAACAAGACTCGCGGATCTCGCGGTAGCGGTTCACATGCTGGCGACCCAGCTCGGTGGCGGCGTAAGTGACGTCTTTGCCGCTTTTGTGCGAGGCCACCACGCCCAGGCCCTGCAGCTTTTTCAAGGCGTAATTCACCAAGTGCGTGTCTTCGATGTTCATGATGAAGCAGATGTCGGCCAGGCGCTTGTCACGGGCGCGGTGCGTGACATGGTGCAGCACCAGCACGTCCAGCGGGGTGAGGTCTTTGAGACCCGCCGCGGCCATGCAGTGCACCACCCAGCGGTGAAAGGCATTGCCCGCCACGATGAGGCCAAACTCGAACTCGCTCATCTCTGCGCTGTCAGGCGAGACCAGGTGGGCCGAGGAGACGATGGGGCCGGTCGCTGCAGGAGTTACAGCGGGTGCGGGTGCGGCCTGGGCGTTGGGCTTGACAGGGGTTTTACGGGGCATGGGCAATTTCAACAAGAAGACAGAGCGTGATGAAAGTCTAGCTTTTTCCTCAACGATTTGCCAACATTTTGTCAACGATAAGGGAAATCACCATGCCCAATCAACGCAGTGAGCACTTAGAGTTGACCTCTGCCACGCAAGCACCACTGCGGGGCATGATTCCCACCGGGCGCTGGCATGTGGCTTGCTGGTGACCCCTTGGCCCTCACTTCAGGAGTACACATGCAACGTCGTCACACGCTTTCCCTCATGCTGGCCGCCGCCAGCTTGTCCCTGGCCGGCACGGCCTTGGCCCAAACCAAGTGGGACCTGCCCGCGGCCTACCCGGCGGGCAATTTCCACAGTGTCAACCTCGCCAACTTTGCCGCCGAGGTCGACAAGGCCACGGGCGGCAAGCTCAAGATCACGGTGCATGCCAACGCCTCGCTGTTCAAAGCGCCCGAGATCAAGCGCGCCGTGCAGGGCGGGCAGGCCCAGGCGGGCGAGATTTTGATGGCCAACTTTCAAAACGAGTGGCAAATCTACGGCTCAGACGGCCTGCCCTTTTTGGCCAGCAGCTATGACGACTCCATGAAGCTGTACCGGGCGCAAAAACCGCTGCTCGAGAAAAAGCTGGCCGACCAGGGCCTGATGCTGCTGTATTCGGTGGCCTGGCCACCCCAGGGCATTTACAGCAAAAAACCCATCAACAGCGCCGCCGACCTCAAGGGCAGCAAGTGGCGCGCCTACAGCCCCATGACCGCGCGCATTGGCGAGTTGGTGGGCGCCCAGCCGGTCACGGTGCAAGCGGCCGAGCTGGCGCAGGCGCTGGCCACCGGCGTGGTCGAGGCCAACATGACCTCGGGCGCCACCGGGGTGGACAGCAAGCTGTTTGAGCACCTCAAGTACTACTACGACGTGCAGGCCTGGTTGCCCAAAAACGCCGTGATCGCCAACCGCAAAGCCTTTGAGGCCCTGGACAAGCCCACCCAAGACGCGCTGCTCAAGGCCGCCGCGGCGGCCGAGACTCGCGGCTGGGCCGAGTCGCGCAAGGTCAATGACGACACCTTGGCCACGCTCAAGAAAAACGGCATGGAAGTGCTGCCTGGTTCGCCCCAGCTGCGGGCCGACATGAAGAAGGTGGGCGAGACCATCCTCAAAGAATGGCTGGACAAGTCGGGCGCCGAAGGCAAGCAGGTGCTCGACACCTACAACCGCTGAGCTGAGCGCATGAACGCCGCCCCCCCAGCCCCCTGGACACGCCGCGCCCTCGATGGCTTGTACGGGCTGGGCGGCGTCTTGGCCGCCTTGTGCGTGCTCGCCATTTTCGTGCTGATGATCTGGGCCTCCCTGGGCCGCTTGCTGGAGTGGCGGGTGTCTTGGGTCAACGATGTGGTGGCTTGGTTGTGCGCGGCAGCCGCCTTTTTGGGCATGGCGCACAGCTTTCGCAACGGTGATTTTGTGCGCGTGACGCTGCTGCTCGAAGCCGTGCCATCCCGCCTGCGCCGCGCGCTGGAGATCACCTCTTTGACGGTGGCCCTGGTGGCCATTGCCTACCTGGCGTATTGGGCGGCGCGCTTTACCCATGAGAGCTGGGCCTTCAACGACATCGCAGGCAACATGGTGGCCATTCCCATCTGGATTCCGCAACTGAGCTTTGTGGTGGGCGCCTTCATCTTTGTGGTGGCGGTGGCTGACGAGTGGCTGTGCGTGCTGCGTGGTGGCAAACCCAGTTACGTGACGCGCGTTGAAGAGCGCCACGCCCGTGGCGACTTTTCTGAAGAACTGTGAAAGCTCCCCATGACCTTGCTTGAAATTGGCGGCCTGCTGCTGTTCCTCATGCTGTTGATGCTGGCCGGAGGCGTCTGGATCGCCATGACCTTGGCCATTGTGGGCTGGGTGGGCCAGGCCTTTTTCACCACCACGGTGCCGGGCAAAAACCTAT
>CANHKH010000232.1 GCA_947460165.1 Comamonadaceae bacterium | reverse complement strand
GGTACACCTCAATCACGCGCTCGTCGGCTTGCACCTCATCGAGCGTGCCTTGCGCCAGCACAGAGCCTTCGCACAGCACGGTCACGGTGCTGGCAATGGCGCGCACAAAGCTCATGTCGTGCTCCACCACCATCAGCGAATGCTTGCCCTTGAGGCTTAAAAAAAGCTCGGCCGTGCGCTCGGTTTCTTGGTCGGTCATGCCGGCCACCGGCTCGTCGAGCAGCAGCAGCTGGGGCTCTTGCATCAGCAGCATGCCGATTTCCAGCCACTGCTTTTGGCCGTGGCTGAGCAGCCCCGCCTGCCTGGCGGCGTGCGCGCTCAAGTCTATGGTGTGCAGCACCTCGGCCAGGCGGTCGCGCTGAACGCCGCTCAGCTTGAAGAACATAGACGCTTTCACGCCTTTGTGGGTCTTCAGAGCCAGCTCCAGGTTTTCAAACACGCTGAGCTGCTCAAACACCGTGGGCTTTTGGAACTTGCGGCCTATGCCCAGCTGCGCAATCTCGGGCTCCTTGTGGCGCAGCAGGTCAATGGTGCTGCCAAAGAACACGCTGCCTTCGTCGGGCCGGGTTTTGCCGGTGATGATGTCCATCATGGTGGTCTTGCCCGCACCGTTGGGCCCAATGATGCAGCGCAACTCGCCGGGCGCCATGTCCAGCGACAGCTTGTTGATGGCCTTGAAGCCGTCAAAGCTCACGCTCACGTTGTCCAGGTACAAAATGCGGCCGTGGCTGACATCAATGTCGGTGCGGTTGCGCATCACTCGGCCGTAAGCCGCATGCCGGCCGCCCGAGTCGGTGTCGCCCACGGCGGTGCGGGCGGCGTGGCGCAGGCTGCGCTCGGCCCCGTCTTGCAGCAGGTCGGGGGTCATGGCTGGCCTTTCTTGCGTTTGAATTTGTCCAGCAAGCCCACCACGCCTTGTGGCAAAAACAAGGTCACGGCAATGAACAGCGCACCCAAAAAGTACAGCCAAAACTCGGGCGCGGTCACGGTCAGCCAACTCTTGGCGCCATTGACCAAAAAAGCGCCCACGATGGGGCCCACCAGCGTGCCCCGGCCACCCACGGCGGCCCACACGGCAATTTCAATGGAGTTGGCCGCGCTCATCTCGCCGGGGTTGATGATGCCCACCTGCGGCACATACAGGGCGCCGGCCACGCCGCACATGACGGCCGAGATCACCCAAATGCTCAGCTTGTAGGGCAGGGGTGAGTAGCCCGAGAACATGACCCGGCTTTCCGCATCGCGGATGGCTTGCAGCACCCGGCCGTACTTGCTGCGCACCAGCCAGCGGGCAAACAAATAAAAGCCCAGCAGGGTCAGCCCGGTGATCACAAACAGCGTCATGCGCATGCCCGGCGTGGCCAGGGGCTGGTCCAAAATCCGCTTGAAGTCGGTGAACCCGTTGTTGCCGCCAAAGCCGGTTTCATTGCGGAAAAACAGCAGCATGGCGGCAAAGGTCATGGCTTGGGTGATGATGGAAAAGTACACCCCCTTGATGCGCGAACGAAAGGCAAAAAAGCCAAACACCCCCGCCACCACACCGGGCACCAGCACCACCAGCAGCACGGTGGCGACAAAGCTGTCGGACAGCATCCAGTGCCAAGGCAGTTCCTTCCAGTCCAAAAAGACCATGAAATCGGGCAGCTCGCTTTGGTACTGGCCATCGCGGCCGATCTGGCGCATGAGGTACATGCCCATGACATAGCCGCCCAGCGCAAAAAACAGCCCATGGCCCAGCGACAAAATGCCGGTGTAGCCCCAAATGAGGTCCATGGCCAGGGCGCAGATGGCGTAGCACATGATCTTGCCGACCAGGCCCACGGCGTAGTCGCTCAGGTGAAAGGCGCTGCCTGCGGGCACCAGCAGGTTCAAGATGGGGGCCAGCGCGCCAACGGCCAGCAGGCACAGCACAAAGGCGCTCCAGGCTTTGCGGCTGAGCAAGGCCGGGGTGGTGGGCAGATCGCTTGAATGGGGAGTGGGGTTCAACATGTTCATGCCTCCGCGCTGCGGCCCTTCATGGCAAAAATGCCTTGCGGGCGTTTTTGGATGAACACAATGATGAACACCAGCACCGCGATTTTGGCCAGCACGGCACCGGTCCAGCCCTCCAGCAATTTATTGACCAAGCCCAGGCCCAGCGCGGCATACACCGTGCCGGCCAGTTGTCCCACGCCGCCCAGCACCACCACCATGAAGGCGTCGACGATGTAGCTTTGGCCCAGGTCTGGCCCCACATTGCCCACCTGGCTCAGGGCGCAGCCGGCCAAGCCTGCAATGCCCGAGCCTAGTGCAAAGGCGCTGGTGTCCACCCGCGCGGTGTTCACGCCCATGCAAGAGGCCATGGGGCGGTTTTGCGTGACGCCGCGCACAAAAAGCCCCAAGCGGGTTTTGCTGATCAAAAGCACCATGCCCAAGAGCACGGCGGCGGCAAAGCCAATGATGATCAGCCGGTTCCAGGGCAATTGCAAATTGGGCAGCACGGCCAGCGAGCCGCTCATCCACGAGGGGTTTTCCACGCCCACGTTTTGCGCACCAAATACCGTGCGCACGGCTTGCATCAAGATCAGGCTGATGCCCCAGGTGGCCAGCAAGGTCTCCAGCGGCCGGCCGTACAAATACTGCAAGACGCTGCGCTCCATGAGCGCGCCCACCAGGGCCGCGGTGGCAAAAGCCACAGGCAGCGCCAGCAGCAGGTAATAGTCAAAAGCGCCTGGCAGGTGCTCGCGAAAAGCCGCTTGCACCACGTAGGTGGCGTAGGCGCCCAGCATCATGAACTCGCCGTGGGCCATGTTGATCACGCCCATCAGACCGTAGGTGATGGCCAGGCCCAAGGCCACCAACAGCAAAATGGAGCCCAGGCTCAGCCCGGTAAAGAGTTGTCCCAGGCGCTCCCCCCAGCGCAAGCTGTCTTGAACTTTGGCCACGGCCTGCTTGAGGGCCGACTGCACGGCCGGGTCGGTTTCGGCCGTCAGTTGCTGGTTGAGCAGCAGCAACACCTCGGGCTGCGTGCTCTCGCGCAAGGTGTGGGCGGCGCGCAGGCGCTCACCCGCTTGCTCGCTTTGCAGCTGGACGGCCGCCAGGGCCTGGCGCACCAGCGCCAAGGTGGCCGCATCTTTTTCTTGGGCCAGTGCTTTGTCCAGCACGCGCTGGCGGCTGGCGTCAGGTTCTTTGAGCAAGGCCAGTGCGGCCTGCCTGCGCAAAGCCACCTCGGGGCTAAAGAGCTTGAGGGCGGCCAAGGCGGTGTCAATTTCACCGCGCAGCCGGTTGTTGAGCATCACGTCTTGGGCGTCGGCGGGCACGTCCACGGCTTGGCCAGTGACAGGGTCCAGGCCTTTGCCATCTTTGACCACCAGCACCCGGCCGGCGGCGAGTTTCACCGCGTCATCGGCCAAGGCCTGCAGGTAGGCGGCGGTTTGGGCTGTGCCTTGGGCCACGGCCTCAGCCAATGCCTCTATGCGGGCGTCGTTGTCGCCCTCGGCCATGGCCAGCGCTTGCGGCGCGGTCAGCGCCTGGGCGGCAAAACTCAGCGACAAGCCCACCAGCAGGGCTGCGCTTTTCATCCATGGTCTCATTGCATGTGTCCGGTCACCACGGGCCAAAGCCCGAAAAAAAAGGGAGGGCCAGAGCCCTCCCCAGTGGGCACTGTGGCGTGCTTATTTTTTCGCGGGTTCGTCAGGCTTTTTGTCGTTGCCTGCGATGTAAGGGCTCCAAGGCTTGGCCTTGACGGGGCCTGGGGTCTTCCAGACCACGTTGAACTGGCCGTCGGCCTTGATCTCGCCAATGAACACCGACTTGTGCAGGTGGTGGTTTTTCTCATCCATCTTGGAGGTGATGCCGCTGGGCGCTTTGAAGGTTTGCCCGGCCATGGCCTTGATGACGGCGTCCACATCGGTGGTTTTGGCCTTTTCAACGGCTTGCTTCCACATGTTGATGCCAATGTAAGTGGCCTCCATGGGGTCGTTGGTCAAGGGCTTGTCTTTGTGGCCGGCAATGTTCTTGGCCTTGGCGTAGTCGCCCCATTTTTTGGTGAACTCGTCGTTGGCCGGGTTCTTGATGCTCATGAAGTAGTTCCATGCGGCCAGGTGACCGACCAGTGGCTTGGTGTCCACGCCGCGCAGCTCTTCTTCACCGACTGAGAAAGCCACCACGGGCACGTCTTTGGCTTTGAGGCCCGCGTTGCCCAGTTCTTTGTAGAAAGGCACGTTGGAGTCACCGTTGATGGTGGACACCACGGCTGTTTTGCCACCGGCGCTGAATTTTTTGACATCGGCCACGATGGTTTGGTAGTCGCTGTGGCCAAAAGGGGTGTACTTTTCGTCGATGTCTTTGTCGGCCACGCCTTTGCTCTTCAAATAGGCGCGCAAGATTTTGTTGGTGGTGCGGGGGTACACGTAGTCGGTGCCCAAAAGCACCCAGCGCTTGGCGCTGCCACCGTCTTTGCTCATGAGGTAGTCCACCGCAGGAATGGCCTGCTGGTTGGGTGCGGCGCCCGTGTAGAACACGTTTTTGGACAGCTCTTCACCTTCGTACTGCACGGGGTAGAACAGCAAGCCATTGAGCTCTTCCACCACGGGCAGAACCGACTTGCGCGAGACCGAGGTCCAGCAGCCAAAAATCACGGCCACTTTGTCTTGTGTGAGCAGCTGCTTGGTTTTTTCGGCGAACAGCGGCCAGTTCGAAGCGGGGTCCACCACCACAGGCTCGAGTTTTTTGCCCAAGACGCCGCCCTTGGCGTTGATCTCGTCGATGGCCATCAAGACGGTGTCTTTGAGCACGGTCTCAGAGATGGACATGGTGCCCGACAAACTGTGCAGCACGCCCACCTTGATGGTGGCTTGGGCGTGCGCGGCGGGGAGGCAAAATGCACTGGCTGCCAAGGCGGCGGCGGTGGCCATGACTTTGAGTTGGCGGCGGCGATTGAACATCAGATCACTCCTGTTTTATAAATTGAACGCAAAGCTAAATACCCTGCGCTTTGGTTACAGCAAAGCTCGTACCAAGTGATTGAAGTTTTTTTGCACCAATATGGTTCGTTCGCGCCCTTTTTTGGCACTGGCGTGACACTGGAGAGCCCTCCGCATGCCCAAAGGCTGTGAACGGGCACACAATTTGCACCGGATTGGACGTGGGCACTGTTAACAAGGAAAGCGCACCAAAATGGAATTGACCCCCAGAGAAAAAGACAAGCTGTTGATCTTCACGGCGGCCTTGCTCGCCGAGCGCAGAAAAGCGCGTGGCCTCAAGCTCAATTACCCAGAGAGCGTGGCTCTGATCAGCGCTGCGGTGATGGAGGGCGCTCGCGACGGCAAGACCGTGGCGCAGCTCATGAGCGAGGGCCGCAATGTGCTTGGCCGCAGCGAGGTGATGGACGGCGTGGCCGAGATGATTCCGGACATCCAGGTGGAAGCCACCTTTCCCGATGGCACCAAATTGGTGACCGTGCACCAACCCATTGTTTGAAGTTTGGACTGATCCCATGAAACTGAAATTTATTTATTTGCCCCTGGTGCTGGCCCATGGCGCAGCCCTGGCCCATGAGGGTCATGGTTTTCAGACACTGAGCCACTGGCACGCCAGCGATGCGCTGGCTCTGTTGGCAGTGGCCGCGGTGGCGGCCGCAGCGTGGTCTTTCTTCAACCGCAAATGAGGCGCGCATGACCCCCGGTGAACTCTTGATTGACGAGGGCGAACACGTCCTCAACCCTGGCCGGCGCACGCATACCTTGGTGGTGAAGAACGCGGGCGACCGCCCGATTCAGGTCGGTTCGCACTACCACTTTGCAGAGACCAACGGCGCACTCGACTTTGACCGAGCCGC
>CANHKH010000231.1 GCA_947460165.1 Comamonadaceae bacterium | reverse complement strand
TTTGCTGCTCTTGCTGGCCTTGAACCGCCCTGAGGACCCCCACTTGACTGCCAGCGCCAAGCCGGTGCTCAAGTTTGTGATCGCCGGCTTGCTCTTGGCCTTGTTGGTCGAGTTTGCCGTGGCACCTCAGATCGTGAACGCCCGCGCCAATGGCGGCTCCTTGCGCCTGTGGCACGGCCTGGGCAGTGCCATGTGGCTGGCGCAGTGCGGCTGTGCCACGCTGGTGCTTTGGCGATTGACGCGCCGCTAAGACCTCGCTGCGTTCTCGTCCTGTGTTTGGCCAGTTTCAGCTGGGCTGCACACGGATCAAGTCAGCCTGCTCAGGCGGCAGTTTGCTGGCCCGTCCCTTGTTTGCGCTGCTCAGCCCAACTGCGAATACGGCGCTCAATCGGGCGCTCTACCCAGCGGTGAAACGCCATGGCACCCCACACGCTGACCAGCCAGGCGGCCAGCAGCACGGCCACGGCGCTGATGGCGTGTGCTGGGGTGAGGGTGCTGTAAAAGGTGTTGGCCAGCAGCAGCACGGGAAAGTGCAGCAAAAAAAGTGCATACGAGCTGGCCCCTTGCTGCGCCAAGCCGGCACGCAGCAGAGGGCGCCAGCGCCCCTCGCGCTCAGGCCGGGCACACACGGCCGCGCTGCGATGCCGCTCCCACAGGCCCAAGACCAGGGCGGTGGCCAGGGCCAGCAGCAGGCGTTCGCGAAAGTCCAGCGCCAGCGCCAGCAAACCCAGCCCTGCCAGCGCGGTCAGCCAGCGGTGGGCATGCGGCGAGCGGCTGGCGCCCCAGGCCGCAGCGCCCAGGCCATAGCTGCCAAAAAAATACAAAGCCCACTCGTCCAAGTCGGGTTGGCGGTTGAAGACGAGCAAGGACGCGCCCATCAGGGCCAGCACCAGGATGGGCCCCAGCTGAGGGCCAGAGCGCAGCAACAGCGCCAGCAGCGCAAAGAGGTGAAAGTCCATGGCCACGTACCACACACCGGCGGACAGGGACGGCAGGTCTGCAATGTCTTGCACAAAGCCCAGGTGCGCCAACATTTGCCACCCCGTAGGCGCAGCTGGAATGAAGTCATGGTCCAGCCAGTGCCTGGCCAGCGCGCTGCAGGCCACCGCCAGCACCAGGGCCAGGGCAAAAGGCGGCATCAGCCGTGCATAGCGCTCGGCCACCACTGAAAGCCAAGGGCGGTCTGCGCCCTGGTGCGACAAGGAGCGGGCGGCCAAAAAACCACCCATGGCCAAAAACACATGCACGGCCATCAAGGCGTATTGCCGCAGCCAGCCTGCCACCTCGGGGCTGGCCTGCGCCAGGTCCTCAGACAAGGGGCCATACAAGGCAAAGTGGTGCAACACAATGAGTTGCGCTGCCAAAAATTTCAGCGCATCAATGTGGGTTTGTCGGGCTGGCTGGAGGTCCATCACGGGCCCCACTGTAGGTCAAGCGGCGCCACAGGCCGGTGTCCTAGGTGACACTTATGCCTTCACCTGGCTGTGTGCAGGCTCAGGCCCAGAGCGCTCGGCCAGGCCCACAAGCCGCCCCAAGGCGTCGGGCTGCGGTTCCAAGCCCAGTCATGTGGCGGCCCGCGAGGGCCGTGCCCGCTCGGCCAGCAGGTCCAGCAGGCGCTGTGTGTCCACGGGCTTGACCAGGTAATGGTCGAAGCCGGCGCTGAGGGCGGCCTTCATGTCCTCGGGTTGGGCGTAGCCCGACAGCGCAATCAGCAAGGCTCGGCTGGTGGTGGGCAGGGCCCTCAGTTGTCGGGCGAGTTCTCGGCCGTCCATGCCAGGCAGTCCAATGTCCAAAATAAAGGCGTCTGGCGGCTGCAAACTGGCCGCCTCCAGGGCCTGCTCGGGCCTGTGCACCACCGTGCCCGAATAGCCTTCGGCCTCGATGAGCATGGACAAGGTGATCGCCGCGTCCACATGGTCGTCCACCACCATCACCTTCAGGCTGGTCAGCGCACTGTTGTTCAGCGTTTTGAAGGTGTCTGTCGCCTTCTGAACGGGGCAGTGGATGGGCAGGCGAACCACGAATTCGCTGCCTTGGCCGGGGCCTGGGCTGCTGGCGCAGACCTGGCCGCCGTGCAGTTCCACCAATTTTTTGACCAAGGCCAGGCCTATGCCCAGGCCGCCATGCTGCCGGTCTGAGCTGCGCGAGGCTTGCGCAAACAGCTCAAATGCGTGGGCCAGGGTGTGTTCGTCCATGCCCTGGCCGTTGTCTTTGACGCGTATTTCAAGCTGCTCGTCCACCTGCGCCAGCGCCAGCTTGATCAGCCCTTCTTCGGGCGTGTATTTGATGGCGTTGTTCAGCAAGTTGCTCAGCACCTGGATGATGCGCTTGCGGTCCCCTTCAAACTGCAGCGGCTGCGCCGGCGGCACCAACTCCAGACTGTGGCGCTTGGTGCGCAGCAAAGGGCTGACTTGCTCGAGCGCGTCGTTCATGACCGAGGTGGTGTCCAGGCATTCTTTGTCCAGGCTGATGGTGCCTCGGCTGACACGGGAGCTGTCCAGCAGGTCGTCAATCAGCCCGTTCATGTGCTTGACCTGGCGCGCAATGATGGCGCTGGTGCGCTGCATCAGGTCCAGGCTGGCATGGGGCCTGCTCATCAGCTCGGCCGCCGCGCCTATGGGTGCCAGTGGGTTGCGCAATTCATGGGCGAGCATGGCCAGGAACTCGTCTTTGCGCTGGTGGGCCTGTTGCAGGGCCTGCTCGGCCTGCATCCTGTCGGTGATTTCCATGGCCGCCACCACGGCGCCCTTGACGGTTTGCTCGCCCTGCTGGCCCAGGCCCAGGATGGGCGCCCCGCTGACCAAAAAAACCTTGCGCTGACGGGCCACTCCGGGCATGGCGATTTCGATGATCTCGCGCGAGGTCTCGCCGCGCATCGCGCGTGTCAGGGGCCAGTCTTCAGGCTGCAGGCACTGGCCGTGCCTGGCCGTGCCGTCGGCCCACCAGCCCAACCAGGAGTTGCCCTGGGCCTGGTTGTGCTCGCCCCATTCTTCGCGGGCGCGCATGTTGGCGCGCACAAAGTGGTGATTCTCATCGGTCACAAACACGGCCACGGGGGTGGCGTCGAGCACCGCGTCCAGGCGCAGGCGTTCAGCTTGGGCGCGCAGGGCCTCGGCCTGGGCGCGCTCCTCGCTGCGCTGCAGGGCTTGGCGGGCATGCACCTCGGCCGAGATGTCGCGCACCAGCAGGGCCACTTGCACACTGCCTGATCGCCCCAAACGCATGGCAAACACATCCAAAGTACGTTCAAATTTTTTGGAGTTGGTGGTCGCCCTGTGCGAGATGCCGGTTTGCATCACGCTCTGGATGATGTCGGCCCAAAAAGGCTCACGATCTAGGATCAGGGCGCTGATGCGTTGGCCTTGCATGCCGGGTCGGCCGGTTTGCTGGGCCCACGCTTCATTGACTTCCACAAACCAGTAGTCCAGGGGCCCGTGGGGCGTGACCTCCAGCGCTTCGACGATGGCAAAGCCCACGTCCATGGAGTGGATCACGGCGGCGTAGCCGTAACGCCCGTCAGACTGCACTGCACTGGCCCGGTAAAAGCGCGAGCACACAAAGAGCACGCCGGCCACGCCTTGGGTGTCCACAATGGGGTTGTAGCTGTAGGTGCCGCAAAACTCGCCATCGGGTGTGTGCGGCAGCGGCAAGGGCGAGTTTTCATGCCACACGGCCTGGCCCGTGCGGCGCACGCTGGCCAAGTTGGCGGCCAATTCTGCCCAGTGCGCACCCCAAGCCTTGGCTTGCAGCGGCTCGTCGGGCTGGCTCAGCAAACGGCAGTAGGCCTGGTTGGTGTGCGGCACCACATCCGTGCCCCACCACAGCACCATGGGCATGGGGCTGGAACTCATCAAACCCAGGATGGTCCGCCGTGCCGGGGGCTGGGGCGCGGCATCGGGGTCCATCTGGGCGGGCACCAGAGTGGCCTCGCGCAGGGCCGCCCGTTGGACAGTCAATGGCGGGAGTAATTCGTCGAGTGACACTTTTTTTACCCGCTGTTTGATGAATTAATGTAAAAAGAATGCAAATTATGGTCTTTGAAACTTTAATACTCTTTGCTCATCCATAAATTTCTATTCGTGTGATGATTAAGACCCTCAAGCATGCTCTCACGAAGGCCTGTGTTGGCTTACAAATGCGCAGGCAGGGCAGCCCTTAGGGGCAGACCGTCCATGTCGCCCGCCGACTGCACGGCTTGTGCGCCCACCCAATTGCCACGGGCGGCGGCCTCGGCCCAGCTGCGGCCTTCTAAGCGCGCACTGATGAAGCCCGCCGCAAAGCCGTCGCCCGCGCCCACGGTGTCCACCACCTGCGACACAGGCACGCCGGGCACCTGGCCCTCAAAGCCGTCAGCGGCCACGTAGGCGCCTTGGGCGCCCAGTTTGACCACCACCGCTTGCACGCCCTGGTCCAGGAAGAAGCGGGCAATTTGGGCGGGTGTGTGCTGTCCGGTGAGCCACTGCCCCTCGGCCAAGCCAGGCAAAACCCAGTGGGCCTGTATGGCCAGGGCGTTGAGGTGCAGCCGCATCTGCTCGGGGCTGGACCACAGGCGCGGCCGTAAATTGGGATCGAAAGACACGCTGCGGCCCAGTTCACGCATGGCCTGCATGGCGTGCGCCACCAAGGCGGCGCTGCTGGCCGACAAGGCCGGCGCAATGCCGGTGAGGTGCAGGTGGCGGGCGCGGGCAAACCAGGGGGCGTCAAAGTCGGCCACCGACAGCGCGCTGGCGGCCGAGCCTCGGCGGTAGTAGTCAGTGGTCGGGTCTTGGCCGTGCAGGCTGCGGCCCTTGAGCATGAAGCCGGTGGAGCGGCTGGCATCGCGCACCACATGCGAGACGTCCACGCCCTCGCGGCGCACGGCGTCGAGCACAAAGTCGCCAAAAGCGTCTTGCCCCAGGCGGCTGAGCCAGCCCACGCGCAGCCCCAGGCGGGCCAGGCCAATGGCCACATTGGTCTCGGCCCCGGCCAAATAGCGCGTGAAGTGGCTCACCTCGTGCAGCGGCCCCGTTGTCTGGGCCGCCAGCAAGGCCATGGACTCACCCAGGGTGAGCACGTCAAAGCTCTCTGGCGGCAGCTGTGGCTGGTTCGTCAAGGGGGCCGAGGGCTGGCTCAAACGGACCAACCACCGTCAATCACATGCCCTACGCCAGTGACAAAGCCAGACTCCTCACTGGCCAGGTACACCGCCAGGGCCGCCACCTCCTCGGGCTGACCCAGCCGGCCTATGGGCTGGCGGGCCACAAAAGCAGCCTCCACCGTTGCCACGCTTTGGCCGCTGAGCGCGGACTGCGCTGCAATGCGCTCGCGCAGCGAGGGCGACGCGATGGTGCCTGGGCAAATCGCGTTGCAGCGTATGCCTTGGGCCACAAAGTCCACCGCCACGGACTTGGTCATGGCCAGCACTGCCGCCTTGGTGGCGCTGTAGACAAAGCGGTTGGGCACGCCCTTCATGGCGCCAGCCACGGACGACATGTTGATGATGGAGCCCTTGCCGCGCGCCAGCATGGCGGGCAAAAAAGCCTGCATGGTGTGCATCATGGCGCGCACGTTCAAGTGGAAAGCCCACTCAAAGTCCTCGTCGCTGCAGTCCAGCACCGAGCCCGGGTGCACAAAGCCTGCCGCATTGAGCAGCACGTTCACGTCGGCAAATTCGCCGGCCATGGCCGAGATGGCGGCCTTGTCCAGCACGTCCAGCACCCGGGTTTGCAAGCCAGGCAAGGCGGGCAGGGCCGCCAGCAGAGCGGGGTCGCGGTCGGTGGCCACCACCTGCGCGCCCTCGGCCGCCATGGCCAGCGCGCAGGCCCGGCCTATGCCTTGGCCTGCGGCCGTGATGAA
>CANHKH010000230.1 GCA_947460165.1 Comamonadaceae bacterium | reverse complement strand
TGGCATCCAAGTGCAGTTTGAAGGCTTGGACGGCACCAAGAGCGAAGGCACTTACGACCTGGTCTTGCAGGCCGTGGGCCGCACGCCCAACGGCAAAAAGATCGCGGCCGACCAAGCCGGCGTGGCAGTCACAGACCGGGGCTTCATCAACGTCGATATTCAGATGCGCACCAACGTGCCGCACATCTTCGCCATCGGCGACATCGTGGGCCAGCCCATGCTGGCGCACAAGGCGGTGCACGAAGGGCATGTGGCGGCCGAGGTGATTGCCGGTGAGTTGCAAGGCAACAAAGAGCTGGCCGCCAGCGCCTTCAACGCCCGTGTGATCCCGAGCGTGGCCTACACCGACCCCGAAATCGCCTGGGTGGGCCTGACCGAGACCGAGGCCAAGGCCCAAGGCATCAAGGTCAAAAAGGGCCTCTTCCCCTGGGCCGCCTCGGGCCGCGCCACCGCCAACGGCCGCACCGAGGGCTTCACCAAGCTGTTGTTTGACGACAGCCCCGAAGCCCACGGCCATGGCAAGATTTTGGGCGGCGGCATCGTCGGCCCCAACGCAGGCGACCTGATTGGCGAAGTCGCCTTGGCCATCGAGATGGGCGCCGACGCGGTGGACATTGGCAAAACCATACACCCGCACCCTACGTTGGGCGAGAGCATAGGCATGGCGGCGGAAGTGGCGCATGGCAGTTGCACGGACTTGCCGCCTGTGCGCAAGTAGCACAGCCTTCCAGCCACCCTGAGCAAGCGCTATCCCGCAAGGGATGGTGCCTTGTGCTTTTCGCATCTGGTCACGACACAGAACTAGCCAGACGGTGCGCCCGCAACGGGGTTGGCCACGGGGCTGATGTCGACGGAGTAATACCGCGTGCAAGCCAAACGCCAGGCGCGCATCCTGTAGGCGGCGCTGATCGAACGCATCTACGAGGTGTTCCCGCTGTTGTGCCCTTTCTGTGGCGAACAGATGCGAACCACAAGCCTTCATCACCTGCAGCGCCCACATCCGGCAAAAACTGGAGCACATAGGGGCAGAGACAGAGCCATCGCGCATCACCCCGACACGCGGGCCGCCGTTGTGGGATGGTGCCGATGCGCAAGTCGGTGAGGGTGTTGAGCCAGCTCCAGACAGGGTTTAAGAGTGCCAAGCCGCGCCGGACTTGGAGCTTGAGCACCGCATCAGTGGGTGAGGGGGCAAAGCAGTGAGATGACCATCGCTGCGAGGCCGGCAGAGCCTGGCACTGCCCAAAAATGGAAATGCCAGCAAATCTCGGGCTAATGGCCACGAAGCAGCTCTCCAGCAGACCCAGCGAGCTGTCTTATGTTCCCGCGCGTTTGAGCCGCGAAACAAAATTTAACTTGAGCAAGACGTTCAAGTTGGGATACACCGACGCGTGTTTTTTAATCTCTCCATACCCTTGATGGTCAGACGCTCCACTGGGGCCATCTGCACCCGAGCGCCCGGATCTTTGCCGCTGCCAATTAGGCCGTCAGGCAATGATCAAGACCGGGACCGGTGGCGCAGCGCAGAGTTTCAAGCAGCAGGGCAATTTGCTAAGCGAACGGGCAGGGGCCCAACTGCGGCGCGTCCTGTAGGAGGCACAAGCCATGCTGTTTGCGCCTGCCTGGCACAAGGAAAAGTGCCAAGTGCGCTGCCCGACGCGGCGCATCTATTTTTCATCCCTCAATCACTCAGCAGTACTCATGAATGACACGAACGACGCACTGATGGCTCCGGCCGACCTTTTCATGCCCAGTGGCGCGGGAGATTCATCCGCGCCGCCGCAAGAGGCGCCGTCCGTGCGCAGGCTTGATTTGCGTTTTACTGGCTCGGGCAGCGAATATTTCCGCATCTGGATCGTGAATCTGCTGCTCACGCTGGTCACGCTCACCTTGTATTGGCCCTTCGCTCGGGCCCGCCGCTTGGTGTACTTTCACCGCAACACACTCCTGGGGACAGACGCATTGGGTTTTCATGCCGACCCCTGGAAGATGTTTCGCGGCTACCTGCTGATGCTGGCGCTTGGCGGGGTTTATTGGGGAGTTTCACGATTTGTGCCTGCGCTGAAATGGTTGCCCTTGTTGGTTATGGCGGCGCTGTGGCCCTTGTTGTGGCGCTCCTCGCTTTTCTTTCGTCTTTCCAACACCAGTTGGCGGGGTGTGCGATTTGGGTTCGCAGGCTCGGTGGGCATGGCCTATCGAGTCATGTTGCCCCTGCTGTTGCCCATGATGTTGTTGGTGCTGGCAGGCTCTTTCGTCGAGGCCCCCGACCTTGCTCAAAAGAGTTGGATACAAACTTTTTTTGTTCTGACAGGCGGCCTCACAGTGGTGTTCCTGCTAGGGTTGCCGTGGCTGATGGCTCGACTGAGCGCCTATCAGCACAGCGGCTATGTCTTTACCCGGGAAAGAAGCTCGCTTGAAACAAAACAGATCATAGGCGGCTTGTATTTGATCGGCTTGAAAATATTTGGCATCGCGTTGTTGCTGGTGCTTTTGGCCGGCTTGTTGGCCGCAGCAGCTGGGGCCGGTGCCGGCAAGTCGGGCGTGTTGGTGATCCTCGGCTTGTTCTACGTGGTGATTCCTCTCGTTCTGCTGCCTTATTTCCAGGCGCGTGTGCAAAACTTGCTCTGGGGTCAAACGCGCAGTGAGCAGATCGAGATTCACAGCGAGCTTCACTTTACTGACCTGTTCAAGGTCAATGCGTTGAACTGGCTGCTGATCGTCGTCACCCTGGGCTTGTACTGGCCTTTTGCGGCGGTGCGCACGGCGCGTGTGCGCCTGCAAGCCCTGGCGGTGGAAGTGCATGGCGATGTGGATACCTGGGTGGCCGAAGCTCCCCAGCGGCCGGGCGGGGTGCTCGGAGATGCCGCAGGCGATGCCTTGGGCTTGGACATGGGGCTGTGATGTCGCTGAGCCTGTCCTGCGAAGCTCCCGTGCTGACCACGCAGTGGTTCGATGGTCGCAGCCCGCGGGCCAGGACGGTTCAGGCATGGCTCGATGGCGACAGCCTGGTGATCAAAGACGATGAGCTTGAGTCCCGTTATCCCCTTTGTGAGATGCGCTGGCCAGAGCGCAGCACCCATGGTCAAGTGCTGGCCGAACTGCCGGACGGGGGCTTGCTGCAGCATGCCGATGCAGCCGAATGGGACCAGTGGTGGCGCCAGAGTGGCGGTCGGGAGTCTCGGGTCGCAGCTTGGCAACAAAGTTGGCGCGCCACGCTGTGTGCGTTGTTGGGCAGCGTGGCGTTCTTGGCGGTGTTTTGGGTTTGGGGTGTGCCGCTGGTGAGCCGGGGCGCGGTGCAACTGATCCCGCACGAGATGGAAGCCGGTTTGGGGCGGGCCGCCGCTGAGCAGCTTGAGAGTATTTTTCTAAAGCCCAGTGTCCTGCCCGTATCTCAGCAAGAGGCCATTCGCAGCCACTTTTTCCAATGGGTTCAAACGGCGTATCCGGCGGGCAATGCGCCACAGTGGAACTTGACCTTTTACCGCTCTCCCATCCTTGGGCCCAATGCGTTCGCCTTGCCCGGGGGCGCCATCGCGATGACCGATGAGTTGGTGCATCTGTTGGGCGATCAGCGCGAAGCTCTGCTGGGCATCCTGGCCCACGAGCTGGGCCATGTGGTGCACCGTGACGGGCTGGACATGATGGTGCGTTCCAGCTTGGTCAGTGCCCTGGTGGGTGTGGTGTTGGGCGATGTGACCGGCTTTGTGGCCACGGTGCCTGCGACCCTGGCCACACAGTCTTATTCGCGAGATGCCGAGCGTGCGGCCGATCAATTTGCGGCCAAGTTGCTGAGCGCCAACGGCGTATCGCCGGCGGTGATGGTGGTGTTTTTTGAGCGCATTTCCGAACTGCAGACCAAGGAAAAAAACGGGCCTGGACTGCCGATTGCCATGGCCAGCCATCCTGACTTTACCGAGCGCATCCGTTTTTTCCGCGAATGGCGTTGAGCAGGCAAGCCCCCAGGGCGCGGTGGAGCATTTTTTCCAGATGTCCCAGCGCAAGTCCGAGCCACCAGGTGCATGACTGCCGGCATCAGCTGGTGAACCGTCTCACCAATTTGCGTCACATCACTCGCATTGACGGGATTGCCGCCGCCTTGCATGCCTTTGGCAAACACATGGACTTGCGTGTGGCCTGATGTTGGAGCAGGGCGACTTTCAGATTGGCACGGAGTTTTGGACTGAAACTGGGCGTTGGCTTTGCACGGATGTCGGAGCACGAACAATCTGTGCCATCAAACTTGAGGGTGACCCGCGAGATTGGGACGGCCCACCTTATATGGTCGCCGAGTCCGTTTTCGATGAAAACGATTTCGGCGCACTCTATGCAACTGAACACGAAGTCCCAGACTAAATTTACAACGCGGGTGCTTGGAGCGAACCCCAGACCGCTTCAATGGCCATGCCAATGGCCAGCAAGTTGGTGTCCGAGCCCAAGGGGCCGTCGATCTGCATGCCCACCGGCAAACCACCTGCGGTCAGACCCGCAGGAATGGACAAGCTGGGAAGGCCGGCGTTGGTGCAGGGGTCGGTGTTGCGGATGCAGGTGCCAAAAGTGTCTTTGTCCTTTTGCTCCACACCCCCTGAGGTGTAGCTGAGGCTTTTGGAGCCATTGGCGGCGTCGATCATGGGCGCGGCCAAGAGGGTGGTTGGGAACAGCACGCAATCGACTTTTGCCAAAGCAAAGTAGTCTGTGTAGAGTTTTTGCAGTTTTTCGCGCCCACCACCTGCGCCCAGGATGCCGACATATTTCGCGTGGAAATTGGCTTCGTTGTAGGGTGCCGTGCTTGTCGGCCCGGTTGTGAGGTCGTCATCGTTGAAGGTGCTAAATGCCCCGGCCACGTCAGGACTGGCGATGAGATCCCTGATTTGTTTCACCGTACGCGCTGGTGCGTTGTCTGCGCTGGCAAAGTAGGCTGGGATCGCGTGGATGGGTTCATGCAATGCAATCTGGAACGAGATATCCCCGTTGAGCTTCATGATGTCAGCCAAGTCGGCTGTGCTGGCCTCCACAAACACCACACCAGCATCTGCCAGCTTTTTCTTGGCCGCTTCAGCCACAGGTTTGACCTTGTCTTCCAAACCCTCCCAGAAGGCAGAGGGCAGGCCGATCTTCAGCCCTTTGAGCGCTTTTGGCGTTGGCACCGTGCCACCCGTGATGACCGCGTCGAGCAAAGCAATGTCTGCGACTGTGCGGGCCATGGGGCCCAAAGTGTCGCGCGTGGTGCTGATGGGCAGCGCATCCGTCACGGTGTCTGGGTAACGTCGCCCTTTGCCTGCGCCATCGCCCACCGAGGGGCGAAAGCCTGCGATGCCGCAGAAAGATGCAGGCTCTCTGGTGGAGCCACCGGTGTCGGTACCCAGGCCTGCTGGTGCAAAACGTGCTGCAACCGCTACGGCTGTACCGCCCGACGAGCCCCCCGGGATGCGACTGTTGTCGTAAGGGTTTTTGCAGGGACGTGCGGCAGCGCCAGACTGGTCGGTGCCCAGGGTGAAGTTGGTGCTGGTGATGCCAAACGCCCACTCGTGAAGATTGGATTTGCCCAACACAATCGCACCTGCATCGATGAGTTTTTGCAAGGAGGGCGCATTCTTTTTGGGTTGATGGTTGCGCAGCACGGGCGTCCCGCCTGTCGTCTTCATGTCTTTGGTGTTGATGTTGTCTTTGACCACAATGGGCAAGCCGGCCAAAGCGCCCAAAGGGGTGCCAGCGGCTTTGGCCGCATCCACGGCTTTGGCTGCCTTCAATGCCTCAGCCTCGTTCAAATAAATCATGGCATTCAGACCGCTGGCCGCTTTGGCGCGGGCGATCATGGCGGCCATGTAGGTCTCGGCTTTGAGCGTGCCGTTTTTGATGCTGGCCACCACCT